>NZ_JBIRTN010000006.1:319212-362117 GCF_044334705.1 Streptomyces sp. NPDC020731 | reverse complement strand
CACTACGCCCGCAAACTGGCCGATGCCGGCGTGCCGGTCCAGCACCTCCCGGTCGAGGGAGCCGTTCACGGCTTCCTCTCGTTCACCGGCTCGGTACAACTCTCGCGGGACATACTGAACCAGCTCTCGGACGCCGTGGCCACGGCCTTCAACTGACCCGGCCTGTGCGGCACCGCCAGTCGCCAAACCTCTGCCCCGACGCAGCCGGGCGACGTCGATCCGGCCCTGGTTGAGTCCGCCGTACAGAGCCCCGTGACCACGACGATGCTCGGGCGCGAGCGCGAGATCGACCAGCGTCCGCACCGGCCCGTCAGTGCACAGCAGCGCGTCGCATAACTCGAACAACGCGTCGCCCCGCGCAGTCAGACATGCGTACAGCTCCGACCGGAAGTGTGGCACTTCCGCGAACGGGGCGACTTCCACCGGCCCCATCGAGGCGACTCCAACCGGACAGCGGGCCGGACGGGGAAGCACCGCGTTCCGGCGGGTTACTTCCGGGTGACGTCGGTGCAGTAGACGTCCTTGTCCGGCAGGTGGCCGGTGGTCAGGAAGCCGGCGGTGGCCTTGTCGGCGCAGGCGGAGCCTTCGCCGTAGACGTAGTGCCCGCCGTTGTCGACGCCGACGAAGGCAGAACCGTCGCCGAGGGACTTGTGCAGCCCGACGCCGCTTTCCCACGAGGTGGCATTGTCCCGGCGGTTCTGCAGGATCAGGGTGTTGCGCGGGCCGCCCTTCACGACCTTGACGGTCGCCTCAGCCGGCTTGTCCCAGTAGGCGCATGCCCAGATGTTGGCGGGCATGCCCGCGGTGAGCGGCCACTTTTTTCGGTCGGCGGCGGTGCGGGCGGCGTAGCCGTCGACGTCGTGCGGCCATTCGGCGTCGCCGCAGGTGAGAGCCATGAACATGGTGGCCTGGTTGTCCGCGGGGATGCCCGGGGACGTCGGTGTTCCGGCGAACACCTCCTTGAGAACCGCGGTGTCAGCGGCCGTGGTGCTGCCGTGGGTCAGGTTGTCGGCGGCCTTCCAGAACTTGGCGAGCACGGGAAGGGTGTCGTTGCGCAGAAGCAGGGCGTAGGTCATGTTCCGCAGCAGCGCCCCGTCCAGCGACACCGATGCGCCGGGAATCGCTGCGGGCGTGCGGTCGAGCCGGTCGGCGAGGGTGAGGTAGGTGCGGGTCACCTGCGCGACGTTCGTGCCCAGCTCGAGGGTGCCGGCCTGCGCCGCGGCGATGCGGGCGGCATCGGGGAACCGGTCGGCCATGCCCTTGCCCCAGGTGTCCGCCACCTGGTCGGCCCATACCTTGGTGGGGTCGACGTTGCCTTCCAGGATCATCCGGTCGGTGTGGCCCTGGAAGAGGGAGCGGTAGACGGCGCCGAGGTAGGTGCCGTAGGACTGGCCCCAGTAGGAGATCTTCTTCTCACCGAGCGCCCGGCGGATGCGGTCCATGTCGCGGGCGGTGTTGGCGGTGTTGTAGTACCGCAGGTTCTTGCCCACCGTGTCGGCGCACTGCTTGGCGTCGGCTTTGGCGAGGGCCACGTTCTTGGTGATCGAGCCGTCCGCGGCGGGATAGGGGAAGAGCCCGGACACGCTGGGGTCCCGCAGACCGCAACTCTGTGGGGTGCTGTGTTCGACGCCGCGCGGGTCGAAACCGATCAGGTCGTAGCGGTCCAGCACGGACTTCGGCAGTGTGGACGCCAGGGTTTCGGGCATGCCGAGACCGCCCAGGGCCGGCCCGCCGGGGTTCAGCAGCAGAACGCCATGTCGCTTCCCGGGCTGTGCGGTGGACAGCCGGGAGACCGCCACGTCGATCTTCATGCCGCCCGGGTTCCGGTAGTCGAGTGGCACCTTCAACGTTCCACAGGCCAGGTGGGGGTCACGGGTTCGTCCCTCGGCCAGGGCCGGGCACCTGCCCCAGGTGATCTTGGCGTCGCCCGCGGTCTCGCCGACGCTCTTGCCGGAGACCTCGGCCGGTTGCGAGCCCTTGGCGTCGGCACCACACGCGACCAGCGCGGTTCCTGCCAGCGTGGAAACCAGCAGAGCTGTGGTGATTCGGCGGCCTCTGGGGAAACCGTGCTGCGCGGAACTGCGTGTCGTGGCCATGGTGTTGTCCTTAGCTGCTGGGCTGGTCGGCCTTGTCCGGCCGTTGTGTTGACGATTCGAGTCAACAAGAGACCACCGGTGGCGCGCGTCACCCCGGAGAGAACACAACAGGTAGCTCGCTCGGGGGATCCTGGGCCGATCCTGGGCACTGTCACGTTGACTGACCGGGTGGGATGATCTTCTGGCTGGTCATGCCGGGAGGGATCGTCCGTGGACGGCGCGCCGTCGTCGTACAAGGGGCACTGGTACCCGGTGGAGGTCATCGCGCACTGCGTGTGGCTGTACTTCCGCTTCCCGCTCGGCTTTCGCGAGGTCGAGGAACTGATGCCGGGGCGCGGCGTGCTCGTCTCCCCTGAGACGGCACGCCGCCGGTGCGCCAGGTTCGGGCAGGCCTACGCCGGCGCGCCGCGCCGCCGGCAGCCCCGCCCCGGGGACGAATGGCACCTGGACGAGGTCTTCATGAAGATCGACGGAGAGCAGAAGTACCTGTGGCGGGCCGTCGACGCCGACGTGCTCGACATCCTCATACAGAACCGGCGGGACAAGACTGCTGCCCGCCGCTTCTTGGGTGAGCTGCTCAGGAAGACGCGCACGGCGCCCCGGGTGATCGTCACCGACAAGCTCCGCTCCTACCGAGCGGCCCACCGCGAGGTCATGCCCCCCGTCGAGCACCGGCAGTCGTCGCAGGCCGACTGTTCCGCCTGAGCGACGCCCCGCGCCGCCGTCCGGCTTCCGTGCGCGTCGACGGGGGCCGGGGCCGCGGTCACGGCAGGTCGTAGCGGACGAGTGCGTTGGCGAAGGGCTCGCCCGTGCGGCGGGCGTACGTCATGCGCTCGCGGATCTCCCTCAGGGTGCGCGGACGGTATCCGGGCCCGCCACAGCAGCTCTTGTGGAAGTGGACGCCCGCGTGCAGGAGCACGGACAGCGCTCGCCAGGCCGCGGTGTCCCGGCGCGGGGGCGCCGCGAAGGCCGATCCCACGTGGATCAGCGGTTCCGCACAACGGGGGCAGACCCGGTGCGGCCTGTCCCTGTCGTAGGGCTGCTTGTAGGAGGCCCGACAGGGCAGGCAGATGTAGGAGGTCTTCGCGTGGCCCATGCCGTCAGGGTAGGCGGCGGTCGTGCGGAACTCGACGGAATTACGGAAGTGCGGAGGGGGCACGACGTGCCGCACACTCTCCGGGTGATCGTGCTGCAGCCCGTCCTCGAAGTCTCCGATCCCGCCGGCTTCACGCTCTGGCCGGTCGCCGGCATCGAGCCGTACGGCTTCCTGCCGCTCAGTGGCGCGCTCGCTCCCGCCGAAGTCGGCACGGCGGTCATGAGCATCGCCGCCCACAACGACGTCGTACCGGCGGCCGACGACCGCCCGCCGCGGCCCGCGGACCCGCTCGGCTCCTTCCTGCACGGGCTGCTCACCATGGACGACCTCTTCGCGTCCGGTGGCCTGCGGGTCACGGACACCGCCTCCGGCGTCACCTTGCTGCCGGGCTGCTGCAACGGCCTCGAGGAACGCCGCGACTGGTTCGACGTCCTCGACAGGGACGGCCGGGCCTCCTTCGGCCACGACCCGTCCCCGCTCGCCGAACGCCACGGCGACGCCATCCGCCTGACCGTGGACGCCGACCGCGACGACAGCCCCGTGATCGGGCTCGCCGTCGGCGACCTGCGGCGTCTGCTCACCGGAGCGGAGCGCGACCTGGCCGGGTTCCTGGCCCTGGCGGCCGCGTGGGCCGCCCGACGACTGCCGGGCCATGCCGCCCCGGTGACGTCAGCCCTCGCCCGCGCTCTGGTCCTCCCCGCGCAGGGCCCGCCGTCCGCGTCGCCCCGGCGGCCGGAGGCCGTCGGCTGACGCGCACCCCCGCCTCACCGCCCGGTCCCGTCCTCCGGCACCGAGGCCCGCGGGACGAGGCGGGGAGGCAGTGGACGGGGCGGGCGGGCGTGAGCGGCGTGGGCGCGTTCCTGCTCCCGCCGCCAGATCGCCAGCAGGGCTTCCTCCGTCCGCGGCACGGCGAGTCCTGCGGCCCCGAGGACGTCCCGGAAGAAGACCACCGGGCCGCCGCAGGCGTCCACGACCAGCGCGGAGAGCAAAGGGGTGCCGTCGGCCCCCGCTCGCCGGTCCAGCGTCACCAGCCAGTGCCGGGGGCCCAGGCCGGACTCGCCGGTGTCCAGGTCGCCGATCGCGACGGTGCCGCCCTGCGCGGCGACTCCGGTGAGCCGGCTTCTGAGTCGGTCCACCGGGTCCTCGGCGGGCGTGGAGCGCCTGGAGGGTTCCCTTGACCGCGCGAGCCTGGCCTTGCTCTGGGCCGCCTCCATCCTCGCCAGCCGTTTCGCCTCCTTGTCGGTACGCCGATTCGCCGCTTTCAGACCGTCGTTCACGGCCTTCAGTTCGTCCTCGACGAGACGGACGTAGTAGCCGGAGCTCCTGTCGGCCACCTTGGCCCGTCGGGCTGCAGGCAGGAGTGCGCCGTCGTGGTGCGCGAGCCACGTCTGCGCCTCACTGATGACCTTTCGCGCCCGTTTCCGCGTCGTCTTGTCGGCAAAGCCCAGGAGGCCGGCGAGCTCTTGGACCAGGGAGCGCAGACGCTTCACCATGGAGGTGTCGGCGACCGTCCTGCCCATCGGTCTCGCCGTGTTCACCTGACGGTCGACGGGGCGCCGCACCTTGACCTCAGGGGTCAGGCCCCCGCTTTTCCTCACGAACCCCCGCACCAGCGGCTGTTCGGGCTTCAGGGAGAAGCGCGGCGGCATCGTGCGCGGGGGTGTCCCGTACGCCGCGAACGCCCGCTCGGTCTCCACCGCCACCCAGCGTTTGATCCTGGACGACGTGCCGGCGTAGGCCACGCCGAGCTGCGAGAGGATGTTGGACAGGTACGGGAGCGGTGCGTCCCCCTCCCGGATGAGCGCCGACAGGACCGGCGCGTGGTCGCGCAGCGGACTGTCCACCTCGACGAGCAGGTACCGCCGGTCGGTGTGGGAGTACCTCGCCAGTTCGGGGTTCACCGTGCGGGCGAGGGTCTCCCACGTGGTCGTGGTGTGCAGGCGGGCGTGATGTGACAAGGCGTCGCGCAGGGCCGTCACCAGCTCGGCGCGGGTCATCGGCGCGGTTGCCACTGGCGTGCCGCTCACCGGCGGTGGCTCGGTCACCGCGGTGCGTGTCGCCGTCACGGCCGGTGTCGTCGGTGGTGGGGACGCCTGCGCCGCCCGGCGTACGGGCTCAGGGACGAACAGGGGTTCCGAAGTGGCGGGCGGTACCCACAGACCGGTGCGCTGGGCTTCGTGCGCGTTGAGGCGTACATAGCGGTTCGCCTCGACCGCCCAGCCCGCGGTGCCCTCGGCGATCAGCAAGCGGGCGCCGTCGGCGACGCGGTAGACGTGCTCGGCCGGCGGCACCTCGGTGTCTCCCGGGAGGGACACCAGCGCTCGGACGATCGGGCTGTCCACGGGCTTCACGTCGGCCACGAGCAGGTGCCGGTCCTTCGCCGCGAACGGGGAGTCGGCCGGCACGTCGCCCTCGGGGGCGAGTGCGAAGACGAGGCCGCCCTGGAGCGGGAACGCGGTCGGCCGGGGCCTGGGGCGGGTGAGGCGGATCCGCTCGGTGTCCGGCGTGATGATGCCGGACGGCGTCACCGCGCACTCCTCCAGCGGGGTCCAGGACACCGTGCGGTCCCGCGCCTCGGCCCCGATGTGGACGCGGCGCTCGCCGCCCACCGTCTCGCAGCGGACCCGGAGGCAGTAGCCGTGGCGGCCGACGAACTGCTGGGTGACCGGTCCTTCCGACGAGAAGATCCAGTCGATGCCGGCGGCGTCCGCGGCGAGTTCGTCGTCGGCCCGGCGCCAGGACCGGTAGTCGACGGCGTTGAGCTGGAAGCGCAGTCGGCGGCGGCTGGCGGGCAGGTACACGTCCACCGCGTCGCCAGGACCGGTGCCGAGGTCTCGCGTCTCGACCCGACCCTCCACCTTCCGCTCGCCGAGCAGCCTCCGCACTCCCCGCTTGATGAAGAGGTGGTCGGCGCTGGACTCGCCGTTGTTCTTCCGGTGGCAGACCGGAGCCGTCGGGTGGTGGGCGAAGTGGCACACCTTGGTGGTGTAACGGCGGTCGCTCAGCTCCCCGCCACAGCCGCCGAGTTGCAGTCCGCACCAGTAGCTGTAGCCGGGGTGCGCCCCGCGCCAGCGGTCCAGTTCCCACGCGTCCATCGGCAGGATGACCGGATGGTCGGAGTCCTTGTGACCGATCACGGCTGTCTGCACGAGACGGTGGTCGAGCATGGGACCTCGCAGGGGGACCTCGGAGGAATGTCCACCCGGCCGGCGCGGGTGACACGATCCACTCCAGTATGCTTTTCATGCACTGAGTTCACAAGGAATCTGCGAGATTGCGCGTACACCCTTGTTCTCTTGACGCGGGTGCCGCACACTCACGACGCATCCACACCAGCGGCGAGGACGGGAACCCCGGCCGTGGACGGCCGTGCCGACGCGCGAACCGAGCGCGCCGGCCGACGTACGCGCCCTGCCGTTTGGTCCGAAACTGCCCCATACTGCACATCAGGAGGGGTCGGCTCCGTGTCACGTCCCGGGGCCCGAGGTCTGGGGGGACCATGGCTGACGCACACCTGCAGTGGTTACAGGACGCCGTTTCGGCGTTCGGCGCGGAGTGCAAACGCAGCTTGGCGGGGCCGGGTGATCGGGAGGCGGCGATCCGGGGCCCGTTGGAGCAGTTGTTCCGCACCCTGGGGAAGCACCACGCCCTGCGCGAGATCGGCTGGCATCCGGAGACCCGCATACCGCACCTCGGCGTCCGGCCCGACTACGCCGTACGCGTCGACGCGCAGATCACCGGCTACATCGAGGTGAAGCGGCCCGGCAAGAGCATCGACCCCGACACCTTCACCGGTCACGACAGACGGCAGTGGCAGCGCCTGCGCGACCTGCCGAACCTGCTCTACACCAACGGCACCCACTGGCGCGTCTTCCAGTACGGCACGCAGGTCGGCGAGGAGGTCGTGCTGTCCGGGGCGCTGAAGAGCGCCGGGGCGAAACTCGCCGCCTCCGATCCGGCCGCCTTCGACGCGCTCGCACGCACGGTGCTCTTCTGGGAGCCGCGAGAGGTCCGGCGGGTCTCGGTGCTCGTCCAGCACATCGCCCCGCTGTGCCGCCTCCTGCGCGAGGCCGTGCGGGAACAACTGCGCGCGGAGAGCGGGACGGACGCCGACGACCCCACCGTCGAGCGCCCCTTCACCGGTCTGCGGAGCGACTGGCGCCGCCTGCTCTTCCCCACCGCCGACGACGCGACCTTCGCCGACGGCTACGCCCAGACCGTCACCTTCGCCCTGCTCCTCGCCCGCACGGAGCGCATCCCGGTCACCGGCACGAGCTTCCACGAGATCGGCCGACGGCTCCACTCCGGTCACGCTCTGATGGGCAAGGCCCTCCAACTCCTCACCGACAACGTCAACGAGCGCTTCGAGGTGACCCTGGACCTCCTCGCCCGCACCGTCGAATCCGTCGGCTGGGAGACCATCCGGCAGGGCAACCGGGACGCCTACCTCCACCTCTACGAGTCGTTCCTCTCCGTCTACGACGACGACCTGCGCCGGCGCAGCGGCTCCTACTACACCCCGCACCAGGTGGTCGAGGAGATGGTGCGCCTCACCGAGGAGGTCCTGCGCACCCGCCTGGGCAAGGCCCACGGCTACGGCGACGACGGCGTCCACATCGTCGACCCCGCGATGGGCACCGGAACCTACCTGCACACGATCATCGAGCGGGTGGCGCGGCAGGCCGCCGCACGCTCCGGCGAGGCCATGGCGCGCGACGCGATCGGCCGTCTCGCCGGGCGCCTGTACGGGTTCGAACTGCAGATGGGTCCGTTCGCGGTCGCCGAACTCCGCACCGCCGACCTGCTCAAGAAGCACGGCGCCGAGCTCCCGCCGGGCGGACTCAACCTCCACGTCACGGACACGCTCGACGACCCGTACGTCCAGGAGGAGCAGCTCGCCTCCACCTACGCGGCCCTCTCGGTCTCCCGTGCCCGCGCCAACCACGTCAAAGCCAACGTCCCCGTCACCGTGGTCCTCTCCAACCCGCCCTACGACGACAAGGCCGAGAACCGCGGCGGCTGGATCGAGAAACGCGTCAAGGGCCAGGGCCGCCCGCCCCTGGACGACTTCCGCCACCCCGGGAACGGCCGCTACGAGCACGCGCTGAAGAACCTGTACGTCTACTTCTGGCGCTGGGCCACCTGGAAGGTCTTCGACGCCCACGCGGACGACCGGCACGGCGTCGTCTGCTTCATCACCCCGTCCGCGTTCGCCACCGGTCCTGCCGGGCGGGGTATGCGCGACTACCTGCGCAGGACGTGCGACGAGGGGTGGGTCATCAATCTGTCGCCCGAGGGGCAGCGTTCGGACGTGGCCACCCGCGTCTTCCCGCACGTCGCCCAGCCGCTGTCCGTCTGCTTCTTCGTCCGGCGCGCGGACCACGACGCCACCCGCCCCGCGCGCATCCACTACCGGGCCCTGCACGGCAAGCGCGCCGAGAAGTTCGCCCGGCTCCAGGCGGTGGGCCTGGACGACGACGGCTGGCGGGACGCACACACGCAAGGGGTACGGCCCTTCACTCCCGCCGCGTTGTCCGGCTGGGAGGAGTACCCGGCATTGGACGCGCTGTTCCCCTGGGGCAGTCCGGGCTGCAAGACCAACCGTTCCTGGGTCACGTCACCTCACCCGTCGGTCCTCCAGCGCCGCTGGGCTCGTCTCGGCGGCGAGGAGGACCCGGAGGCCAAGGCCCTCCTCTTCAAAGAGACAGGGGACCGTCGGCTCGACGCACGGGTCACGTGCCTGCCCGGTTTTCCGCATCCCGACCGGACCATCGGCGGAGAAGCCGGCACTCGCCCCCCGCTCCTGCGTGTCGCCCTGCGTAGTTTCGACCGCCAATGGCTCATTGCCGACAACCGAGTACTCGACCGCCCCAGGCCCGACCTGTGGGAGTCGCTCCAGCCCGGGCAGGTGTTCCTCAACCAGCAGAGCAGCCACGAGATCGACGGCGGTCCCGCGCTGGTGGCGACGGCGTTGCTCCCGGACACGCACCATTTCAACGGCCGTGGCGGAAGGGTGCACCCTGTCCTCCACCCGGACGGCAGTGCCAACGTGCCCACCGGCCTGCTCCGGCGCCTGTCCGGTGTCCTCGGCCTGGACGGGGTAACCGTGCACGACCTCGCCGCCTACGCCGTGGCCGTCGCCGGGCACAGCGCCTTCACCGAACACTTCGCCGAGGAACTGCTCACCCCCGGCGTCCGGTTACCCCTCACCCGCGACCCGGAGCTGTGGGGCGAGGCGGTCCGTGTCGGCCGGGCGTTCCTGTGGGCGGCCACCTACGGCGAGCGGGGCGATCCGCTCAACGCACCGGCGTCCGGCCAGGAAGGGGTCGGCTTCCCTCCGGGAGACCCGCGCCAGGTGCGGTACGTGACACCGATCGGCTCCACCGTGCCCGACACGATGGCGTACGACGAGGAGAGCGGCACCCTCCACGTGGGGCCGGGCACCTTCACGGGGGTCCCGCCCGAGGTCTGGAACTACGAGGTCGGCGGCATGCGCGTCGTGAAGAAGTGGTTCGGCTACCGGAAGGCATCCCCCACCAGCCGGAAGACCAGCCCACTGGACGACCTCCACGTCACGACGTGGCCGAGCGAGTGGTCCGCGGAGCTGATCGACCTGCTGTCTGCCCTGCGCCGCCTGGTCGACCTCGCTCCGGCACAACAAGCCCTCACCACGAGAATCGTGAACTCCCCGGTCGTCACCGTCACCGACCTCACGTCTGCGGGCGTCCTCCCGCCTCAGCCCAGAGCCGACCGCGCCCGTCGACGCGTCGTGCTGGACTTCGACCGACCGGCGGACGAACCGTGACCGCGGCTACGCACCCTCGCCGGCCGCGACGTGGGCCTCGGCCTGCTCCAGGGTCCACGTCCCCTCCGCGAGCAGTCTCAGGGCGTGTCCGGCGGAGCGGGGCGCCGTACCGCGCGCCACGGTGTCGGCGAAGGCCGACACCGCGCTCAACCGCGCCGCCAACTCGTCGCACTCCGCCGTGCGCAGAGCCGCCGCTCCGGTGGCGGTGAGGCGGAGCGTGCCCCGGCCCCCGTCCCGCTGCTCGACCAGCCCTGCCCACAGCAGCGTGGGCAGGGCGTCCCGGACCGCGTCCGTGTCGAGGTTCCGCACCACGTAGGACTCCGGCCCCGCTTCGGGTGCCGGGAGGTCGCAGAGGTCCAGTTCCCGCAACAGGTGGTGCTGGAGCGGCGACAGCTGTCCGATGGGATCGAGCATGGCCCCAGTATGGCCCGCACCGTGCGGGGTGCCGGCTCGCCTCACGCACCCACGCCACGGTGTCTACGGGGGCTCGGTCCGACTGCCTGCGCGGCAGGGAATCAGGTGGGTCGTCCGACCTCCGCCCAGACCGTTTTCGTGTACGCGTCCCGCGCCTCGCAGCCCCATCGTTCGGCGTACGCCGCCACGAGCAGCAGTCCACGTCCCGACGGGGCGTCGGGCACCGCCGATTCGGTCGCCGGGTCGCGAGGGCGGCGCCCCGGGCGGGTGTCGGTCACCTCGACGCGGACGACGCCGTGCTCGGGCAGGAGGAGCAGCGTCAGGCGGAAGTCCCGTCCGGGGGTACGGCCGTGCGTGACGGCGTTGGCCGCCAGCTCGGCCGTGACGAGGGCGACGGCCTGTGAGGTCTCGGAGTCGTACGGGATTCCCCAGGCCGCGAGCTGCTGTCCGGCGAGACGGCGGGCGAGACGGGCTCCGCGTGCGGTGCTGCTGAGGCGGACGGTGAGGTGGGGGGCACTGGTGGACGGTTCCACCCTGATGTTGGTCGACTTCACGGAGTCACCGTCCCGTCACGCGGGCGGCCTCGCGAGGTCGGGCCTCCGTACCCGGTCACGCGGTACGGCCGCCGTACGGGTCCGTACGGCAGGTGTACGAGTCCGTGCCCGTGGCCGGAACGCAGGGCCGGTCGTTACCGGTCACGACGGAACGCTGCGCGGGACGAGGGGGCGCGATGGGCAGGACCACCCAGCGGGAATGCGGGACCACCGGCCGGCGCGGACCGGACAAGGAACGCCCGGCGGCCTGGAGCGCCTACGGCAAGCTGGTCCGCCTCTTCCGTGAACGCGCCGGCCTCACCCAGCAGGCCCTCGCCGAGGCGATCGACTACTCGCTGGAGCAGGTCGCCTCCGTCGAACAGGGACGGAGACCGGCGAAGGCGGCCTTCACGGAGGCCGCGGAGCGGGTGCTGGAGGCGGGCGGGGCGCTGCGGGTGCTCCAGGAGGACGTGGATCGGGCGAAGTTGCCCTTGTTCTTCCAGGATTTCGCCTCGCTGGAGGCCGAGGCGGTCAGTCGCTTCTCGTACGACCCGATGCTGGTGCCGGGGCTGTTGCAGACGGAGGCGTACGCCCGTGCTCTTCTCGAAGCGCACTTCCCGCCCATCGAAGAGGAGGCCATCGAGCAGCACCTCACCGCCCGGCTCGCCCGGCAGTCCCTGTTGACGCGCAAGAACCCGTGTGTCGTGTTCTCGTTCATCCTCGAAGAGGGCGCTCTCCACCGGACGGTGGGCGGCCGAGCGGTCCTGGAGGAACAACTCGCGCACCTGCGGGACCGCACCCGCATGCGGAACGTGGAGATCCAGGTGATGCCGACCCAACGGGCCGCGCACAGCGGGGTCAACGGCCAGTTCGTCCTGCTGGAGACCGTCGAACGGCGGCAGTTCGTCTCCATCGAGGCTCAGGGGGTCGTGAACATCCGCTCGGACCGGAACGAGGTCAGTGAGTTCTGTCTCCAGTATGGAATGCTGCGCTCACAGGCCCTCAACACCGAGGAGTCTGCCAGGTTCATCGAGCGCTTGGCAGGAGAGCTATGAGCATCGACCAGCACATTGAGCAGCCCGGCGCCCTCGCGTGGTTCAAGAGCAGCTACAGCGGAACCAACGGCGGGGACTGCGTCGAGGTGGCCGCCGGCGCGGGTGCCGTGTACGTGCGGGACTCCAAGGCCGCGGCCGACGGTCCCGTGCTGCGGGTCGGCCGGGACGGGTGGGCCGCGTTCGTGGCACTCATGGGCCTGTAAACGCCCTCGGAACTCCTGAGCACGGCGACGGGCTCGACCGCCTCAGCCGAGGTGACGCGGACGAGCCCGCTGCCGATCGACAGGGCGCGATCTTGCGGTTCGGTCAGCGCGGCTCCGTCGGGCGGGCGCCTCGCAGGAACTGTGTCACCGCGGTGTCCACGAGTCCTTCGAGCCGTCCCGGCTCGATCATGCCGCTGTTGAGCATGGACGTGATCCCCAGGACGGTGGCGTAGATGACGAGTCCGATGTCCTCCGGGTCGCCCTCCTCCAACTCGCCGCGCGCCTGGCCTTCTTCGATCAGGTCGCTGATCTGCCCGAACGCGGCTGCGGCGGCCTCGGCGACCGCGGTCGCCCCTGGGCGGTGCTTGCTGGAGTTCATCAGCCCGGTCAGGGCGGCATTCTCGGTCGCGAACCGGACGTAGGCCGACGCGAACGCGTGCAGGCGAGCGGGCAGGTCGTCCTCGTCGTCGATCTCGTCCACCGCGGCCCGCAGCTTCGCGCCCAGGCGGACGAAGCCCGACTCGGCGAGGGCGTCCAGCAGCGCGCGGCGGTCCGCGAAGTGCCGGCGGGGCGCCGCGTGACTCACGCCGATGTCCCGGGCCAAGTCCCGCAGGGAGAGTTGCTCGACCCCGTGCGCCCTCAGGCTGCGCTCCGCCGCGTCGAGCAACTCCGTGCGGAGATTCCCGTGGTGGTAGGGCCGCTGCTCGGTGGTGTCAGGCATGGGGCCAGCCTACTCGGCGCAATGTTTGCATTGACAACAATGTTGCCAATGACTACTCTCGCGGCATGTCCAGATTCCCTCCCGCCGACCTGGAAGCCCTCCCTCGGTTTCCGCGTCGAGAGGTTCCTCATCAGGCTCGTCGCCCACAGCGCCGAGGAGGGCGTCCCGCCTGCGCTGTACGCCGCCACCGCGGACCTTCCCGGCGACAGCCGTGTCGGCCCCCACCGACTGTGGGGCATGCGCGGTGCGCCGACGCTGGTCGGACGGGCCGCCCGAGCGCGTGACGGCCCGGCGGCACGGCGGCTGTGAAAGGTGCCGGAGGAACCGACCGGCACGCGCTTCCCCCTTGGCGCACCCGCGCCCCCTGCCTCGTGAAAGGACCCGCAGCTGTGATTCGTCCACGGAAAGATCCGCGGAAGAACCCTCGTGAGTCGGACGAACTCGTCGTCGTCTCCGGCGCCTCGTCGGGCATCGGGGCCGCGACGGCGCAGGCCCTCGCCGCAATGGGCTACCACGTCCTCGCCGGGGTACGCACCGAAAGCGAGGCCGACGCCGTCCGGGCCGACGGCATCGAACCGGTCACCTTGGACATCACCGTCCCGGAACACATCGAGGCTCTGGCCCGGCGGATCGCCGACGACCCTGAGCGGCGCCTCCTGCGTGTCCTGGTCAACAACGCGGGGATCGAGATCAACGCCCCCGTCGAGGTGCTCCCTCTCACCTTGTGGCGCGAGCAGTTCGAGGTGAACCTCTTCGGGCACATCGCCGTCATCCAGGGACTCCTGCCCTTCCTGCGGCGGAGCCGGGGCAGAATCGTCAACATCAGCTCCGTGGGCGGAGTGGCCGCGCTGCCCGTCTTCGGGGCGTACGCGGGAACCAAGTTCGCCCTCGAAGCGGCCAGCGACTCCCTGCGCCGCGAGGTCTCGGCGCACGGCGTGCAGGTGGTCGTCGTCCAGCCCGGCGGCGTCCGGACCGAGATGGCCGCCCGCAGCGGTGACATCTCCCTCGAACTCGCCGCCGGGATGAGCGCCGAGCACCAGCGTCTCTACAGCGGCCTCATCAACGCGACGGTGTCGTCGAACACAGCCTTCCTCGAACGCGCCCTACCGGCGGAGAAGGCGGGGGCCAGGATCGCCAGGGTGGCGACCACACCCCGCCCGCGCGCCCGGTACACCCTCGGCACGGACGCCGCCTTCGTCATCCCCCTCGCCCGTTTCCTGCCGGCCCGGCTGATGGACACCATCCTCGCGATGAGCCACCGGTCCCGAAAGCCGAAAACCGCGCCCACGCCCGCACCCGAGTCCACAGGGAGTCCTTCATGACCACGCTTGCCGACCGCATCGAACTGATCGAGCTGATGGGCCGCTACGCCGACATCGCCGACCTCAAGGACTTCACCCGCCTCCCCTCCCTCGTCTACAGCGACTCGGTGACCCTCGACTTCTCCTCGGTCATCGGCCTGCCGCCCATGACCGTGCCGCTCGACGAGTACGTCCACGTGCTGGGCCAAGCCTTCGCCCCCTTCTCCGCCACCCACCACACCGTCACAGGTCACGTCGTCGAGATCGACGGCGACCGCGCGACCCTCCATGCGCACGTCCGCGCCGAACACTGGGTGCCGAAGGAGCGGGCAGGCGGCGGGCCGGACCGATGGCTGGTCGTCGGCTTCTACGACAACGAGGCCGTCCGGACACCGCACGGCTGGCGTCTCAGCAGCGTCAGGCTCACCGCCACGCACCAGGAGAACGCCCACCTGTCAGGGCCTGCCCCAGTCACATGAGCGCGCCGGCCGGCTCCTGGCAGCACTTACACGGCTATTGATCAGAAACTCAAACGAAACGCGATGCAGGTGAGGACAGGAGCGCCACCTTGCCCCACACGTTCTTGATGCGGGGCAACCGCTCGCGTGGTTCAAGAGCAGCCACAGCGGAACCAACGGCGGGGACTGCGTCGAGGTGGCCGCCGGCGCGGGTGCCGTGTACGTACGGGACTCCAAGGCCGCGGCCGACGGTCCCGTGCTGCGGGTCGGCCGGGACCAGTGGGCCGCGTTCGTGGCGCTCGCGGCCGTGCAGTCCCGCGCGGTGCTGTCCTTCGGCGGAAGGGCAGCACCCGTTGGTTTCACCCGCCGCGGGAGCCGGTCGGTCACTCCGCGGCCAGTTCTTCCGCCCTGGCCAGCGCTCCTTGCACCAGCGCGCGGAACTCCCGGGAGCTGCGGATCGCGGACAAAGCTGGGGTAACTGATCGTTTCAAGATGAGAGTTTCCCGACCGGGCAGTCTCGTTCTGGAACGATCAGTCATGCCCCAGGCCGCACCCGACTCGCCCCCGTGTCGTACCTATGGCCCGTCATACCTGGTGGGACGGGGCGGTGCGGCTCCCTCCGGGTCGGCGGTCCGGTCGTTCCGAGCAGCCTCATGCTGTGGCGAACATGGCTCGCGAGACGCACTCTGCGCTGAAGCGGCGTGGCGGATCCCCCTTCGCGCGCCGGCCGCCCAGGACAGGAGGAAGCCCATACCGAGATTTCGGATGCCGTTGAGCCACAGGGGTGCCGGCTCCGCGGTGTCGGACACCGCCTCCCACAGGAGCATCGGCACTATCGCGATGGAGATGCCCGAGGCCAGCGCGATCCGCCTGGCTGTCGCCAACCGCCTCCGTCCCTGGGGCGTGCTGGGCGAGGGGGAGCGGCCGCACAGCCAGCCCGCGGCCACCGCCGCGACGAAAAGCGGAACGACGATGGACAGGTACGGCCGCTCACCGGCCTCCGATATCAGCGAGGCGAGAATCATGACGGTGGACAGAAGGCCGAAGCATCCCCACCCGCCGCAGGCCGCACTTGCCTCCGTGGGCTTGGTCGATGCGGTCGTCGAAGCCTTCGGTGAGGGGGATCGCGTAGTGTTCGACGCCGATCGCGTCGGGATGTGTCGCGCCGATCCCGTGGAGCGTTCCGGCCTGCGCACGGCGAGTGGGGGCTTCCGCCCGGTCCAGTAGGTTCGGGTGTGCCGACGTACGTACGTCGTTCCCCCGTTGGGCAGGCGGCGCTTGTGGCCGCGTACCGACACGGGGGTCCTGCGTTTTCTCGCCACTCAGTTCTCCGCGGGCCGGACCATGGTCACGGCTCCCGGTGGAGCCGTTCTCCCAAGAGGTACTTTATATTGCAACGACTTTGGGGGGATTCGCAGGTCATGCCCTGTCCAGCACGGCCGTGAGGCCGTCCGAGCCGCGGGGAGGGCCAGAGGTCGAGGAGCGTTGTCCACCGAGGCCGACCCCGGGCTCGGGGTGTTACCCGTAGGTGACGCCGGTGGGCGAGCATGACCGCGAGTTCCCCGGCCGACACGGCGCTCCACCACAGGGATCGGCGCCCTCGGAGGGCATCGGTGGCGGGCAGGCTCTACGCCTCGTGCACCGCGATGCCGGAGTGATCACTCATCCGCTGACGTCCCATCAGGAAGCGTCATCTCTGGGACTCCGGGGGTCTACGCCGCCCGAAGATCCACACTCTACCGGCCCCGGATCCCGGCCTCTCTGTAGTCACGTCCGCTGGTGATTGGAGCGTTCGTCCAGTCCGAAGGGCGCTGAAGGCGCGGTGAGCGGGCTGACCGGTTGGAGACTCGCTCCCATCCTTCTGTCCGGCGTGGCGCGACCGGGCAACGAGCGGCGACCGGCCGAGGCCTCGTCCTACCCGAGTGCGTGCCGACCGCCTGCACGTCTACCCTGCGTCTGGGCGGTTGAGCCGGAACAGGGGAATCGACGATGAGCATGTACTTCGAGCTGGGTGACGAGACGCTGTGGAACCCATCGAACGGTGCCGGCCGCCTCTTCATGCGGCAGGTGGAAGTCTTCGAGGCGGAGCTCGGGCTACCCTCGGGAATCGGCCAGGGGAAGTATTGGGGTGACCCGGACACACTCGCAGTCGATCCGGTCGCGTACGCGGAGTTCGTGCGCGGCCTCGTCGCCTGGCACTGCGGGACGAGCCACTCCGTGATCCTCGCGCTCTCCGAGGGGTTCGCGGCGACAGCGGTCGCGCTCGCTCGGCGGGCGGGGATCGAGGTGGAGACGCCCGCGTCGGAGGCCGACCAGGCGTGGGGTGGCGTGCGACGCGACGTGCAGGTTCCCGGCAATGCCCGGGTCTCGTCGGCCGCCGTCGTCGATGCCCTGGACACGCGGGCGCGGGAGGTGGACCGCTGGATGGCCCGCTGAGCCGGTTCGCCTGAAACCGTCGTTCGCCGCTCCTTGTTCGTCGCCCGTGACCGTACGGGATTCTGTACGGCTGTTGTACGGGGCCGGGGCCGTGCCCACGACGTCGCGGCTCGCGTTGAACAAGGTCCCGGCGGCGAGCTGGCGTCGCTGCGGTGCGGGTGAGCGGGGTGCGGTGCGGGACGGAAGGGCGTGAAGGCATGAGCACGGTGCGGGAGACGCGGGGCGGTCGGGCGGCGAAGGCGAAGGAGGAGGGCGGGGGTGACCTGCCGGGGGCGTGGGCGGCGTACGGGAGGCTGCTCCAGCATTTGCGGAAGCGGGCCGGGCTGAACCAGCAGCAGCTCGGGGAGGCCATCGACTACTCGCTGGAGCAGGTCGCCTCGGTCGAGCAGGGGCGGCGGCCGGCGAAGGCGGCGTTCACGCGTGCGGCGGATCGGGTGCTGGAGGCGGGTGGAGTTCTGGAGGTGCTCCAGGACGAGGTGGACCGGGCGAAACTGCCGCGCTTCTTCCGTAACTTCGCGGTCATCGAGGCGGAGGTGGTGAGCCGTTTCTCGTACGATCCGCTGCTGGTGCCGGGGCTGTTGCAGACGGAAGGGTACGCGCGGGCGGTGTTCGCCGGGCACTGCCCGCCGTTGAGCGAGGAGATCATCGACCAGCACACGGAGGCGCGGCTGAGTCGGCAGAAGCTGCTGACTCGGGTGCCGCTGGCGGAGCTGTCGTTCATTGTGAGTGAAGAGGCGTTGCGGAACCCGGTGGGCGATGCGGAGGTCATGCGCGGGCAGTGGCAACGGCTGCTGGAGGTCGGCGCGTTGCGCAACGTCGAGGTCCAGGTCATGCCTCCCGCTCCGGGGTTCCATTCCGGACTGAACGGGCCGTTCGTGGTGCTGGAAACCAGCGAGCACCATCACCTCGGGTACATCGAATCCCAAGAGGTCGGGTGCGTCGTCCGTGATCCGGCAGAGGTCAGCGCCTTCGGGTTGCGGTATGGCAAGCTGCGATCGCAGGCCCTGAACGGCGTGGAGTCTGCGCGGCTCATCGAACGGCTGGTGGGAGAGACGTGAGCATGGAGCAGATGACCGAGGACATGGACGGGCTGCACTGGTTCAAGAGCAGCTACAGCGGATCGGGCGGCGGCGACTGCGTGGAGGTGGCCGCCGGTCTCGACGCCGTGTACGTGCGGGACTCCAAGACTGCGGGCGGCGGGCCGACGCTGCGGGTCGGCCGGGGCGAGTGGGCGGCGTTCGTCGCGCTCACGGCGGGATAGCTCCGACCAGGACCTCTGAGCGGAACAACGGGCTGGTTCGCGCCACTTGAGGCGACGCGAGCCAGCCCGTTGTCATGCCGTCGGCTCAGAAGAGGGCGCCCTCGGCGCCCTCACCGAAATCCGACCCACCTCGCGCGGCCAGCTGCTCCTTGCGTTTCCGAACGGCTTCAGGGGAGGGCGAGGGCAGGTCGGGGTGCTTCTCCCTGGCCTTCTTCTCCGTCACTCCCTTGTGCAGACCGAGGTGCACCTCGTCGGCGTACGCCTGATGGTTCAGCTGGCGCAGGCGATCGATGATCTCGGTCCGGGCGAGCAGACCAATGGTGTAGCGAGTGCCCTGGTCGGTCTCGTGGAAGCCGTGGTCGAGGGGAAACGTCTCATGTGTCAGGTCGGCCAGTGGGGTTCGCCCCGGTCCGTCCAGGAGATCATGCCAACCATAAGCCTCGACGGTGGCCTGGTCGATCTCCTCGTGGATCCAGCGGAGTTTGACGATTTCCTCGTCCTGGCAATCAGGATCGTGGACCAAGTTGTAGGTATCGGTGAGTCCCATAGTACGGGCGAGCATCAACGTTCGGCGGTGGCTGTCCAGAAGAGCCCCTGCCTTCCGCAATCGCTCAGTGAGCGTTGGACGAACCAGCGTCTCCACCACGTCCGAGAGACTGTAGTTGATACGAGTCTCCAGCGTGGATGTCCGGTCCAGTGTCCACCAGAAGTGGGGCGCGCTACTCAACAATGCGAGCAGAGCAGTATCGTCCGACGCAAAGACTCCGAGCCTGTGGGAAAGGACTTGCCTGGTTGGCACCATGACAGGCATAACAGCCTTCCCGACCAGCGAGATGACAATGCAGCGGCTGAGCTGCTTGATGGCCGCTCGCATTCCTGGAGCCAATTTCTCATACTGCCACCACCTTTCCCGCACGGATTTCTTGTCGTCGCCCAGCAAATCCCGCTGGGGCTTCACATGCCTGCGAATGTGCTCGAATGCCGCCGGGAAGCGCTGGGCTTCACTCTGACTCATACCGCCGAAATCAATGATCTGTCGACTCGGGGCACACTCAGGGTCGTTGCTTACGTCTTGGCCCGTTAGATAACCAAAGACTACTTCGTTTGACCGGGCATCGGCAGCTATGAGCGCTTCCGCCTGTTCGGTCTGCAAGACGAACCCGATACCATTGACATTATTGCCCATGTAGGCAAGACGCGCGCTCTGTTGCAGCTTCTCGGCCCACGACCTCGTGCGCGTGACGGGATTGAGTGACGTCGTGATGCCGCTGGGCGTGGCCTGCCCGTCGAGAATGGCAGGAGCACCTTTCGAAGCAGTCTCCTTAGTCATCCAGACGGCGCAGTACTCCAAGACGGCAGACTTCGAGGGCCACGGAGCACTCTTGATCCCCCGCCTGATTTCCACACCCGCACCAATCAATTGATCGAGGCCTACCTCGCGGGTGTCACCTTGCGCCAGGGTGTTGGTCGCAATAATGCCTGTCTGACCCGATGCGTTCAACAGTTCGTGAACCCTGAGCGCGAAATAAGCAACTAGGTCCGAATTGCCTCGCACTTCGTTGGCGAGAAAATCGACCATATATTCGCGGTACGCCTGCCCAAGAGGTGCAGTGAGCTTTTTGCCGCCGAGGAACGGAGGATTTCCCACGAGGACGTCGAACCCATCTCTTAGCGAAAAAACCTCCGGAAACACAAGCGGCCAATGCACCGGCCGCCGTTCCAACGCCCCCTCCGGCAGCTCCGCCGCCAGCCACTCCTCCGCCGTAGCCCGCGCCCCGCGAACCACATCCGAGTCGTCCTCGACACCGTCCGCGACGATCTGCTGAACAATCCACGCAGCGCGCGGGAACAGGTCCTTAATCCGCTCACCTCCCTCCTCCTCGTACCAAGGCACCCGCCCCGAAGCACAAGTAGCCAGCGCCGCCCCCGCGATCAAGTCACCCACCAGCCGCAGCCGCCGCGAGTGCCGGTTGACCTCCTCCAGCCGCTCCCGCTTCTTCTGGAGTGCCGGCAGGTCGACGCCCTTGATGGCGGTGATCGCCAGGCGCTCGCGCGTCAGCTGGTCGACCAAGTCCCGCGCCTGCTCGGCCAGGACGTCGGTCTGCCCCTGCGGCTTCATGTGGACGGACTGAAGCTGTTCCATGGTGTGCACGCCCAACAGCGAGTCCCCGCACACCAACCTGTCGTCCAGGAACGTGAAGGGGCGCTCCGGGTCCATGGAGACCAGCCACAGCGACAGCTTGGCCATCTCCACGGCCATCGGGTTGATGTCCACGCCATACAGGCAGTGCTCGATGATCTGACGGCGGGCCTCAACCACCACCGGGTCCTGTTCGGCGTCGGCCGCCGTCACGGCGTCCACGGCGCGGCCGGCCCGGTATGCCATCGCGTCCAGGTCGCCCTTGTTCTCCTTGGCCTCAATGAGTCGGTCGGCCAGGTAACGGCACGCCGCCACCAGGAACGCCGCCGAGCCCATCGCGATGTCCGCGACCTTCAGGTCGAGGATCTGCTCGGGCGACTTCAGCCGCCACTCCCCCGTGTCCGCCGTCTGGAGCGGGCCCGGCTCGTACACCAGGGGCTCCAGCGCGTGCAGGACGACTTCCTCCGCGAGGAAGCGGGGCGTGTAGTGCGTGCCCGTGTTCTTCCGGAGGGAGGACTCCGTCACGTACAGCGCGCCGTTCGGGATGACCGTCGGCAGGCCGCGCAGGTCGTCGCGGAGGATGCCGACGAACGGGAGCAGCCGCTCCGTCAGCGCCGCGTCCTTCGTCACCGCGTTCAGGCGGCGACGGGCCTCCGCCGACTCCTCCGTGCCCAGCGGGGCGAGCTTCTTCTCCAACTGGCCGGCCGTTGCCGGGGGCTTGGGGTCCTTCCACTTCTCGTGGATGGACTTGGCCAGCACGGACAGCGAGCCGCCCGCCTTCGCCGCCAGAGACTCCAGTTCCCGCAGCGGAACCTCGTGCTCCAAGCCCTCCGGGCCGATCAGGCCCACCATGTGCTCGGTCGCCCGGCGCCCGTCGAAGGACAGCAGGCCCTCGTACACGTAGCCGATCTGCTCGACGTCCAGCGCGCGGAAGCTGAGCGTGCGGACCTCGCGGTCCTTGCCCTTGCCGACGCGGACCTCCTGCACTGCCTGGAGCATGTGCAGGACCGTACGGTCGTCGATGGGGAGGAGCGGGGTGGTGCGCTCCAGCCACGGGTACTTGTCGGGGTCGAAGATCGAGCCGTCGTACGCGGGCAGGCGGAAACCGGAGCCCGGGTGGTCCACTCCCCCGTGCACGGCGTGGAAGAGGGCGATCAGGCGGTGCCAGGCCGACGTCGTGTGTTCGAGGGACGTCTCGCCCTCCTCGTCCGCCCGTGCCTTCAGTTCGTCGCGCAGGAAGCGGGCGGAGTAGGAGCGGGCGTACACCTCGTTGTCGGCGGGGAGCAGGCCGCGTTCCTCGGCGAAGAGGAGGAAGACGACGCGCATCATGACCGCGACCGCGCCGCGGTAGATCTCGCCCGCCGACACCCCCGACGCGTGCAGCCCTGCCGCACCGTTCTCGACCGCGCGCACGTCCGCCCGCCCGATCGCGTCGACGAGGAGTTCCACCGCCTGCCGGACCTGGACGCCCAGCGCCTCGGTGACGTCCTCACCCGCCGCCAGGCTGGCCTTGAGGAGGCCGACCAGGGTCTCGGCATCGTCGTACTCGAAGAAGCGGCGGCGGCTCAGCAGCGACGCGAACGCGCGGACGACGTTGCGCTCCGCCGCCTCGTTCCAGCCGATGGAGTCGAAGACGGCGGTGGTCGTCACGCCGCCGAGCGGGGCCCAGACCAGGCACCACCAGCGGCCGTCGGTGACCAGGCCCAGCGGGACGCCGTGGTGGCGCAGCAGGCGGGCGAGGCGGTCGGCGGGGGCCGCCGCCCAGTCGCCGCCACCGCCCGCCCGCGCGGTGGGCGCGGTACCGGCCGGGACGGTGACGCCCAGCAGCCGTACGCGCTTGGCGGCGGAGTCCACGTCCGGCTCGGCGGCGAGGTCGGCGCCCGGTTCCACCAGCGCGAAGTCGGGGCGGACCTCGGTGTTGTGCTCGGCCACCCGCAGGGTGAGGCGGTCCAGGCCGTGGTGCTCGGACTCGCCCTCGCGGAAGGTCAGCGCGTCGTCCCAGCCGAGCAGACGGCGCAGGACGTACGCCACCCACGCGTCGCGCCCGGCGACGGTGTCGGTCTGCCAGTCGGCGTGGTGGGCGCGCAGGCGGGCGCGTTCGTCCTTCTCCAGGGCGTCGAGCTGGGGCCAGGCGCGCAGCAGGACGGGCATCGTGAGGAAGGGTCCGGAGACCTCGGTGAGGTCCAGCCACTCCTGGTGCTGCCGGCGGCCGTCGGCGGCCTGGGCCTTGGCGGCGGCTACTCCACGGCTCATGGGGCGGCGGGGGCTCATCGGCGGGCTTCCTTTGCGGGGACGACGAAGACGACGGCGGCGGGGAAGAGGTGCGAGCGGGGCTCGCGGTAGCGGGCGGCGATGGCGGCCAGCTCGCGCTCGCGCTCGGCGGGGAGGCCTTCGAGGCGGTGCTGCCAGCGCTGGCGGTCCTCCTCGAACTGGCGGCGTTCGTGGCCGGTCAGTTCGTGGGTGGTGAGCAGGGCGAGCTGTTCGCCCTCGCCGTCGCCCTCCTCCTTGAGCTTCGTGCGCAGGGTGTTCTCGAAGCGGTCGAGGGTGGCCGTGATGCGGCGCTCCTCTTCCGCCCGGCGGTCGGCGAGGCGGCTCTCCAGCTGGCGGCCGAGTTCGGCGGCGCGGGCCTCCAGGGAGCGGTAGAGCGGGTCGCGGAGCCTGGGCCAGGCCTCCGTCAGTTCCTTGCGCAGGTGCGGGGCGGCCTCGGTGCCCTGGGTGAGGGCCTGGGACAGGACCCGGCCCTGCTCCCCCACCGACTCCCAGCGGCGGAAGCGGCCCGTGTCGCCGAACCAGCCACCCGCGTACAGGACTTCCTCGTGCAGGCGGGTGCCGTCGGTGCCGACGAGGACGTAACGGGCGTACGCGGAGACGAGGGTCGTGGTGACGGCCGGGTCGTCGGTGACGACGGCGGTGACGCGGTTCAGGCCGACCGAGTCGGCGTTCCAGACGGCCGCCGTGAGCAGGCGCGTGGAGAGGGCGACGAGGGGGTGCTTGAGGTGGGCGAGGACCACGTCGTCCCTGCCCTGCGCGGCCACCGTCGGGGAGAAGGTGAGCGGGCGCTGCTCGCCCTCGCGGAGCTTGTGCGCGAGGCCGCGGGTCGCCCGCTCCCAACTGCCGGACAGGGGCTGTACGTCGAAGAGGTCGCCCGGTTCGAAGTCCTCGGCGCGGACCGTGGACGGCAGGAGCGGCGGCTGGTGGTCGAGGGCCAGGGCCGTGTCGACGACGCGCTTGACGTTGACCGGCGTCAGGCCCAGCGTGCCGACCGTCTCCTCGTACTGGTCGGCGAGCCGCTTCGTCTGGGCCGTGACGTTCTGCTCGGGGGCGACGTCGCCGCCCGTGCGGCGGCCCTTGATGGGCTTCGGCTTGGCGTTCTCGATGTCGACGGGGGCGGTGTCGCCGGTCATGCGGCGCTGTACGGCGTCGGCGAGGACGGCGTTGACGGAGCCGAGGTCCTGCTCCATGCGCGCGACCTTCTTGGCGACGCGGGAGAGGAACTCCAGGTCGGCCTCGTAGGAGCCGGCCTGCGCCTGCTGCCAGCCGGAGCCGATGAAGTGGGCGATCTCCGGGTCCTTCTTCTGGCCCCAGCGGTCGATGCGGCCGATGCGCTGTTCGAGCTTGTTGGGGTTGAAGGGGATGTCGTAGTTGACCAGGCGGTGGCAGTGGTTCTGGAGGTCGATGCCCTCGCCGGCGGCGTCGGTGGCGAGGAGGATGCGGACCTTGCCCTCGGGGCGGGAGGGCTCGGTCTGGAAGCCGAGGCGGATGCGCTCGCGCTCCTCGGCGGACAGGCCGCCGTGCAGGCGCTCGACGCGGCCGCCGTCGGTGAGTTCCTCCGCCTGGAGGAGGTCGTGGAGCCATTCCTGGGTGTCGCGGTACTCGGTGAAGACCACGACCCGCTCGTTGGTCCACTTCTTGCCGTCGGGGCGGCAGATGGCCTTGATCTCGCGGATCAGCGCCTCCGCCTTGGAGTCGGGGGCGGCCTCGTGGGTGAGGGCCCAGCGCTCCATCTCCTGGAGCAGGTCGAGTTCCTGGCCGTCCTCGGCCGGGGTGAGGGAGGTGGAGCGGGTCAGGGCGTCGTCCTCGGCGTCGACCAGGCCCGTGTCGTCGAGGTCGGCGACCAGGTCGGCGAACTCCTCCAGCCACTCGGGGACTTCGGCGGCGGCGACGCGTCCGCGCGCGGGGCCGCCGGTGTCGTCCAGGTGGGAGAGGTAGACCTGGACGGTGTGGAGGAAGGCGGCCGGGGAGGAGAACAGGCGCTTCTTCAGCAGCAGGGTCACCAGGTCGGCGGCGCGGCGTCCGCCCCGGGCCTTGGGGGTGAGCTTCTTGCGGCGCAGTTCCGCGAACGAGCCGAGCAACTCGTGGATCGCGCGCTCCTGCCGCGTGTAGTCGACGGAGAGCTCGCGGGTGACGCGGGTACGGAAGCGGGGCGTGCCGTCGGCGTTGGTGACCGTCGACTTCAGGCGGCGTACGACGGTGTCCTTCAGCGCCTCCTTGTCGGGGTCGACGCCGCGGGCGAAACGCTGGTCGTCGATGAGTTCGAGGAGGGCGGTGTACGACTCGGGGTAGCCGTTGTGCGGGGTGGCGGAGAGGAAGAGACGGTGCTCGAAGTGCGGGACGAGGCGCCGGATCAGCTTGGTCTGCTGGGAGTCGACCGCGTACACCTGCTTGGGCGCGGCGGGGGCGACGTGGTGGGCCTCGTCGAGGACGAGGAGGTCGAAGAAGCGCTTGTGCTCGCCGTCGGGGCTCTCCTCGGGGGCGCCGATGACCTCGTCGAGGAGGCGCTGGGCCTTCTGGCCGCGCAGCCAGGGCAGGGAGACGATGGTGAGCGGGTGGACGCGGAACGGGTTCGCCGCCGTGCCGTGGGTGCGGCGCAGGCGGGCGCAGTGCTCGGAGTCGACGATGGTGAACTCCAGGCCGAACTTCTCGGCCATCTCGTCGCGCCACTTCAGGGTGAGGCCGGCCGGGCAGACGACCATGGTGCGGCGGGCCCGGCCGCGCAGCAGCAGCTCCTGGACGACGAGTCCGGCCTCGATGGTCTTGCCGAGGCCGACGTCGTCGGCGAGGAGGAGGTTGACGCGGGGCGCGCCGACGGCGCGGGAGACCGGCTCCAGCTGGTACGGCTCGACGGCGACGCCGGAGCGGAACGGGGCCTGGAGGGTCTTGGCGTCGGCGGAGGCGACGGCGGACCAGCGGACGGCGTCGAGGAACGCGGCGAGGCGGTTCGGGGAGTCGTAGGCGCCGGTGGAGGCGTCGGGGAGGGAGCCGGCGGGCAGGACGCGGCGGCCGGGCTCGACCTCCCAGATGACGGAGAGGGTGTCGCCGAAGCGGCCGTCGGCGACGGACTGGAGGTGGACGAGGGTGGCGGGCCTGCGCACCTCGCCGCCGCCGGAAGCGCCGGAGGCGTCGGGGGCCGGGGACGGCTCGACGCGGGCGACCACCCAGGACTGGCCGCGCACCTCGACGAGGTTGCCCTCCTCGGGGAGCTGTTCGGCCCCCGTCCGCTCGGTCTCGCGCTGAGCTGCTGGCGTCATGGGCGCTGTTCCCCTCGGGTGTCTCCTGCGGCCGTCCGTAGACAGTGTCCTGTCTCCCCTCCGGGCGGCGCGGTCGCAGCGTAACACGCAGTATTTACTGTGAACATAGATTACGAAAAGGTGGGTGCGTGGGCGGTCACGCGATGCGGCCGAGCCGGTCCAGCAGGGTGCGGGCGCGTCCGTGCCGGGGGTCGGGGGCGGGGAGGATGCGGTCCTCGTCGTCGGCCAGTCGCTTCAGCAGTTCCCGCGCCGCGTGACGCTCGCCCGTGCGGGCCAGCAGCACTGCGATCTCGTACCGCGTGTCCAGGACACCGGGGTCGTCGGGCCCGAGGAGGCTGCGCTGCTCGGCTAGGACCGACTTCAGTTCGTCCAGTGCTTCACGGGTGCGGCCGAGGCCGCCCACGCACAGGGCGTGTCCGGCGCGGGCGGCGAGGACGTCGGCCCGGCCGAGGCTGGGGGCGGCCAGGAGGTCGCCGTACTCCTCCAGGGCGCGGGCGGGCCGGCCCGACCGGCGGACGCCGTCGATCTCGGCCAGCCGGGGGTGCGGGATCACCGGCCTCGGCGAGCGTGCCGGGGCGGGCGCCCAGGCGGCTGCCCGTGCGGCCACCTCGGTCGCGGAGGCGGGCCGGTCCTGTGGCTTCTTCTCCAGCAGCGCCTCCACCAGTTCCCGCAGTCCGGCCGGGACGCCGGGGCGGCGTTCGTCGAGCGGTGGCACGGGGTCGTGCGCGTGCCGGTGGTAGAGCAGGAACTGGCTGCCGGCGGCGAAGGGCGGGGCTCCGGTGAGCAGTTCGTAGAGGACGCAGCCCAGTGAGTAGAGGTCGCTGGCGGGCACCGTCTCCCCCACGGCCTGCTCGGGGGCCATGTACATCACCGTGCCGGGTGTGGCGTTCGCCGCGGTGAAGCGGGTCTCGCCGGGCTGCGGGTCGAGGGCGGCGGCGACGCCGAAGTCGAGGACCTTGAGGTCGCCGTCGGGGGTGAGCATCAGGTTCGACGGCTTGAGGTCGCGGTGCACGACGTTCTGGGCGTGGGCGTGGGCGAGCACCTCGGCCGTGCGCCGGGTGACGTCCGCGGCGTGCTCGACGGGCAGCGGGCCCTCGCTCTCGAGGACGGCGTCGAGCGCCCGGCCGGGGACGAGGTCCATGACGAGGTAGAGCCGGCCCTCGTGGCTGCCGTGGTCGTGGACGGCGGGGATGCCCGGGTGGCGCAGTCGGGCGGTGAGACTCGCCTCGCGGAGGAAGCGGCGCTCCAGGGAGGTGAAGTCCGAGGCGCCCGGGCGGGGCGCGAGGAGCTTCACGGCGACCTCGCCGCCGCGCTGCGGGTCGTGTGCCGCCCACACGACTCCCATGCCGCCCCGGCCCAGCTCGCGGGTGAGCTCGTACCGTCCCAGGCTTCGCCGCATCGCGCTCGTCCCCAGTCCCAGTCCCGGCGCCCGTGGCGCCCTTCACTCCCCTGTGCCCGGGGGCGGACTCGCGCACCCGGTCGGCGGGGTCATTTTCGCACCCTTCACACGGGGCTCGGCCCCTGCGGGACCAGGAAGGGACGACGGGGGTCCTCCGGTGGGGCGGGGCGGGTGGCCAGCTCGGGGCCGGGGGCCGGCAGGTAGGGGGCGAGGGCCGCGTACACCTCGGCCGCGGAGGAGGGGCGGTCGTCCGGACGCTTGGCGAGCAGGGCGGTGACCAGTTCCCGCAGGCCGCGCGGTACGTCGACGCCCGAGTCCGTGATCGCGGGCGGCGGTGAGGTCAGGTGGTGGGTCGCCAGCAGCGCCGGCTGGTCGGTGGCGAAGAGCGTCTCGCCGGTGAGCATGTGGTGCAGCAGGCAGCCCACGGCGTAGAGGTCGCTGCGGCCGTCGAGCCGGTCCTGCCCGGAGAGCAGTTCGGGTGAGGCGCACACGATGTTGCCGATGCTGTCCCCGGTCATGGTCAGGCGCGGGTCGGTGTCGCTCAGGACCTTCACCAGTCCGAAGTCCAGGATCTTGACGACACCGTCCCGGCGGACCATGACGTTCTGGGTCTTGAGGTCGCGGTGGACGAGACCGGCCGCGTGGGCGGCCGACAGGCCGGCGCACAGCTGGGCCGCGACGGCGGCGGCCGTGGACACGTCGAACCGGCCGTCGTCCTGCTGGTCGAAGAGGAATTCGAGGGTGGTGCCCTCGATCAGTTCCATGACCAGGCAGCAGGTTCCGTCCGTGATCGACGCGTCGAAGACGGTGGTCGCGTTGGGGTGGTGGAGGCGCGCCGCGGCCTTCGCCTCCCGCTGGAAGCGCCGCAACGCCTCTTCTCGGCTCCGGGGGACGGCGAGCAGGTCCGCCGCGACCGTTTTGACGGCCACGGGTCGCTCCAGGCGCAGGTCACGCCCCTGCCAGACACGGCCCATCGCACCGCGGCCGAGGACCGATGTGAGCTGGTAACGGTCCAGGAGCACCGTTCCCGGCGTGAATTCCTGCATTTCTCCCGTCCTCCACACTTCCCGCACAGCGACTCCGGATATTTGTACTGTGAACAGAGTTAATGAGCGTAGTAGCCTCTCATGTACAGCCACACAGAGCCCCGTCCACCGCCGGCCCGTACGCAAGCGCCCCAGCACTTCGGAGACTGTCGATGAGTACAACCGATTCCGTACCCGTCAGCCTCGCCGAGATCGCCCGGATCGCCGGCGTGGGACGTGCCGCGGTGAGCAACTGGCGGCGGCGCCATGACTCCTTCCCCACGCGCATCGGCGGCACGGACGTCAGTCCTCAGTTCTCCCTGGCCGAGGTCGAGCAGTGGCTGAGGGACAACGGCAAACTCGACTCCATCGGGGGGCGCGAGCTTCTGTGGCCCCGGTTCGAGGCGCTGGGCAGCAGGGACGAGTCGGGCCTGGCCATCGCCGAGGCGGCCCGCCGCATGCGCTCCCCCCGGGCACGCGGCTCGCACACGGAACTCACGGCGGAGGCCGAGGAGTTGGCGGTCGAGGCGGCGAAGCTGGGGCGGAAGGAGGGGGCGCGAGAGACGTTCGAGTTCCTGCTGCAGCGGTGGCTCGAGACGCATGTACGTCAGCTGAGTACGACACCTCCACCGCTCGCCGCGCTGATGGCACGGATCGCGCTCGGCGTCCGCGTCGGCGGGAGCGGCGAAGAAGCCGACGAGAAGCTCACCGTTCTCGACCCGGCTTGCGGAACGGGGCACTTGGCGGCCGCGGCCGTACAGGAGGGCGCGGGCTCGGGTCTGTCGGTGCTGGCGTGCGAGCGGGATCCCGCCCTCGCCGCGCTGGCGTCCGCACGGCTGGCGTTCCTCACGGACGACCACGACGTCCGTACGGAGATCGCCACGGCGGACGCCCTGCGCGAGGATCCGTTCGTCGGCGCGCGGGTGGACATCGCGCTCTGCAACCCGCCGTTCAACGAACGGGACTGGGGCTACGCGGAACTCGCCACCGACCAGCGCTGGACGCACGGTCTCCCGCCGCGGACCGAGCCGGAACTGGCCTGGGTTCAGCACCTGTTCGCCCACCTCAAGCCGGGCGGGGCGGCCGTCGTCGTCCTGCCTCCGGCGGTCGCCTCACGCAAGGCGGGCCGGCGTATCCGGGGCTCCCTGCTGCGGACCGGCGCCCTCCGCGCCGTGGTGGCCCTCCCGCCCGGCAGTGCCCAGCCGCACAGCGTCTCGCTCCAGCTGTGGATCCTCAGAGCGGCACCGGACGGCACGGCCGCGGTGCCGCCCGGGCAGGACGTGCTCCTGGTCGACGCGACACGCTTCGCCAGGACCGGCACGCGTGAATCCGGCCCCGACTGGGAGTCGCTGCGGGCCTTTTCCCTCTCCGCGCTGGAGGCCCTCGACCGCCCGGACTCCGATCTGCCGGACGGTGCCGTCCGCGTTCCCCTCATCGAACTCCTGGACGACGAGGTGGACGTCACCCCCGGGCGTTACGCGTCGGTGACCGCCGAGCCCTCCGGCCTCGAACTCGCGGCGGCCTGGCGGGAAGCGGGAACGGCGCTGACCGACCTGGCCCGCCGAGCCGAACGGCTGTCGGAACTGAGGTTCTCGGCAGACCGGCCGCAGACCACGACCAGCGTGGGCGACCTCGTCAAGGCCGGTGCTCTGTCGTTGCGTTCCGGACAACAGACGCTGGACGGCACGGCGGCACCCGGCAGGAACTCCGTGCCTCTCCTCACGGTTGCCGACCTGCTGACGGACGGCGCTCCCAGCGGGCTCGTCGCCGCCGGATCGGCGCCCGTGATCGTCGAGGAGGGCGACGTCGTGGTCGCCGGTGTCGTGCGCGCGTACCGGGCATGGGTGCACGAAGGGCCCCCGATGGCCCTGGGGCCGCAGCTGCACGCCCTGCGGGTGGACTCGGCCAAACTGAACGCGCACTTCCTCGCCGGCTGTCTGCGCGCGCCCTCCAACGGACGTCAGGCGGGCACCCACGCCTCCAGTTCGTCACGGGTCGACATACGGCGCCTGCAGGTGCTCCAACTCCCCTTGGCGGAACAGGCCGCGTACGCCGAGGTCTTCCAGAGCCTCAGGGACTTCGAGGCGCACCTCGGCAGCGTCGACGACCTGGGCAGAGGACTGGTGAGCGATGTGTCCGACCTGCTCGCGGCGGGCGGGCTCGGCGTCTGACCTCACCCGAGGTCCTTCAGGAGCAGGTCCAGCGTCGCCTCCTCGTGCAGGGCGATGCCCAATGCCTCCATGGCAGGAGCCAGTTCCGGGTCCCACGCGGCCTCCACCGGTGGGCCGGTGAGAGGAAGAGGCGGGGTGCCGTGCAGTCGGGTGCGGGTCGCCAGGTGCTCGTAGTCGGGGGCGCGCATGCGCCACGGTTCGGCGGCGTAGCGCTGGGTGATGCGGTTGGCGAGTGCGATGCCGGGCCAGTCGAAGTCGCCGTGGTAGGCGAAGACGCAGCCGGCCGCCGCCAGGGCGTCGAGGAGGGTGAGGACGACCGTCGTCGCGCTGCCCGAGGTGCAGACCAGGGGGGCCGTGCGGGCGGTGTCGGCGGCGGCCTCGACCACGCGGGGGTTCTCGCAGACGTGGACCCGGGTGCCGGGTGGTAGCCGCAGGGTCAGGGTGCGCAGTTCGCGCAGGGTCAGGTGGGTTTCCATGTGGTGGCCGGCGCGCTCGCGCAGGGCCGCCTCCTGCCAGGTGCCGCCGGTGGGGCGCAGGCCGTGGGTGAGGACCGTGCTGGAGACCTCGTCCGGGATGACCGAGGCCGTGCGCCACAGGGCCCGGCGGGTGGGGGCGTCGGTGGGGAACCCGGTGTCGTGCGCCAGGGCGATGCCGCGCAGGACCAGCCGGGACAGCAGTGTGCCGTCGTCCAGGCCGTGGGCGGAGCCGGTGGCTCGGGTGGCCAGTTCGCCGCGGCCCCAGGAGGCCGGGGCGGAGTGCGCGTCGCCGTCCGGGAAGAGGGTCGCCAGGGTGCGGATCGCCTGGGTGACGACCGTGGTCGCGGTGTGCGGGTCCTGGCGGGCGAGGGTGCCGCCGCGGCGCAGGTCCTCCAGCCACTGTGCCGTCCAGGGCCGGGACGACAGGGAGGTGGATTCCAGCTCCGCTCGGGCCGTCGACCACACGTGGGCCCGCTCCGCCGCCGCCTCGTCGCGGAGCGCCCTGCGGTCCGTCAGGGGCGGGCCCAGTTCCTCCAGGGTCGCGGCCAGGCCCCGGCCGGCCGCGCTGGCGCGCAGGCGGGCGTCCAGGTCGGGGAGGCTGATCGTGGCGGTGGGGCCGGTGACCGGTCTGGCCAGGAGGAGGGAGAGTGCCTCGCGTTCCGGTGCGTCCAGGTGCTGGAGCCTCATGGTTCCGGTCGGCTGGAGGCCCTGGCGCTCGAGGCGGGCGCGGGCCGCCGTCCAGAGGCGGGTGAGGCCCGGCCGGGTGAGGAAGGCGAGGGTCCCGGCGTCCAGGGAACCCGCGTCGGCGCGTCCGGGTCGGCTCATACCGGCATCAGTCTCCGCTGCCGTCCGTTCCACGTGTAGTGGAGCGTCGCCACGCCCCGTACGTGCGGGTCGCGCAGGCACTCGTAGATGTGCAGGGACGGCACGTCGGGCCAGTTGCCGATCAGGCGTTCGCTGGTGAGGACGAAGTCGAGGTCCAGGTCGACCAGGATGCGGCCGAGGCGGGCGTGCGTGGGCTCGTCGACCTTGGCGAACGCGTCGTCGAGGAGGATCAGGCGGGGTGTGTGCGGGGCGGTGTCGGCGAGGCCGGTGAAGTGCGCCGCCGCCGCGGCGAAGAGGACCAGGTAGGACAGGACCCGCTGTTCGCCCTGGCTCAGGCCGGTGCGGCCGGAGAGCTTGCGGCGGCTGTTCGGTGCCGCGTCGTCCACCACCCAGGGGGTGAACGCGAACCAGCCGCGGTAGTCCAGGGCGGTGCGCAGGTGGGCCGCGTAACCGGCGGCCGGGTCGGCGCGGCGGGCGTCCTCGATCCGGCGCTGGAGGACGTCGCGGAGCTGCTCGGACTGCTCGCGGGTGCGCAGGCCCGAAGGGCTGCGCAGGAGGTCGACGGCCGCCTTGACGTCCGCTTCCACCCCGTCGGCGAGCTTCCAGTCGAGGGTGACGCCGAGGCCGTGCGACGTGCGGACCGTGGCGAGGGTGGTGTTGAGGGCGGTGACCAGGGCGCCGGCCGCCAGCACCTGTGCGGACAGGTGGTCGCCCAGCTCTCCGGTCAGGAAGCGCTGGAAGACCTCGCGTTCGCGTTCCGTGAGGCGGTCGCGTGCTTCGGCGGCCTCGGTCGCGATGCGCCCGCCGACCCGGGCGATGTCGCTGGGGCCCTGGTCGTTGACGAGGCGGCACAGCTTGATGCCGTCGTGTTCCTCGATGGTCGCGTCGTAGCCGCCGGAGAGCTGGTCGCGCAGGTCGGTGTGGCGGTTGAGGAGGGTGGTGTCGGAGACGTCGAGGCGTTCGGCGTCCAGGCCCCGGCGCACCGCGTCGATCAGCCGGCCCAGTGCGGTGATGCGCTCCTTCGCGTCGTGGTGGAGGGGGTCCGGGGACTTGAGGGCTCCCTCGTCCGCGTCGGCGTCGAGACCCGCTCCCCCCAGGACGCCCGACAACGACAGGGCAGCACGCAGTCTGCTGCCGCAGGCCAGCACCTCGGCCTCCTGGGTGGTGAGTGCCTCGCGCCGGGTCCGCTCGTCCTCCTCCGCCCGTACGCGGTGGTCGTGCACCTCGTCCCGGTCCCGCCGCGCGGGCGGGAGCTGGCGTTCCACGGCGTCCAGGCGGCGCTTCGCCTCGGACTCGCGGTCGAGGATCTCCTGCTCCGTGGCGCCGAGGGCCTCTTCCAGGGCCCGGACGGTACGGCGGGCGGTCTCCAGGCGGCCGAGCGGGCCGGCGTAGTCCGTCTCGGCCTCCCGGCGGGCCGAGGCGGCGCGCTCGTGGTCCGTCCGGCCGGCGCGGTGGCCCTCGACCGTGGACAGGACCGCGCGGATCCGCAGCCGCAGTTGCTGCGTGCCCTGCCCGAGGCGGTCCAGGGCGAGGCGGACCGTTTCGAGCGCGGCCGGGTCCGCCGGGAGGTCCTGGGCGCTCGCCGTCGCTTCGGTCTCGCGTCGGGCGGTGACCGCGCGGGCGCGTGCCCGCTGTGCCTCGCGGGTGGCCGTGGACGCCTGCGAGGCGAGGGACTCGGCGGCGCGTTCGGCCTCGGTGGTACGGGCCCACGCTTCCGTCAGTCCCCGTGCCGAGGGCGGTCGGCGCAGGGTGTCGACGGCCTGGTCGCGGTGGTCGGTGAGGACGCGCAGCCGGTGCCGGTGCTCCTCCAGCTCGCTCTCCGTGTCACTCAGTCGGCGATCGATGTCCGCCAGCGTGCGGCGGCGGGTCTCCGCTCGTACCTCCGCGCCCACGTACTCGGCGGCCTGCTTGGTGTGGCGGCCGCGGGCGATGCCGAGCCGCCAGGAACCGTCGGTGCCGATCGCGGTGTGCGGCCGCCTCGATGTCTCGGCAGGTGTGCCGGCAGGTGTGCCGGCATCGCTGTCGAAAGCTCCGCCCTCGGTCAGCGCCACCGCCCTCAGCACGTGCTCGACCCGCTCCGCCGTCACTCCGCTGTCCGGTGCTGCGACCGGGCGCAGTACGCGGGTGAGTGACGGTCCCGCGACCGGGGCCGTCGGAACCAGGAGGGTGTCGCGCGTGGCCGGGTCGAGGACCGTACCGTCGGCGCGCACCCAGGCGTCGAGCAGACCGCTCGCCTCCAGCGCGGCTTCCAGCCCTGCCCGCGCCTCCGGCCCCAGGTCGGGGGCGAAGTCCACCAGGCGGTACAGGGGCGCGCCCGTGCCGGGTGCCCGGGGAGCCGTGCGGTGGGGCGGGGGCGGAGGCTCGGGGTCGGTGCGGCGTTCCCATTCGGCTCGTCGGCGCCTCAGGCCGTCCCGTTCGGTTTCCAGTCCGTGGACGGTCAGGGAGAGGGCGTCGCGCTTCTCGCCCAGGTCCGTCAGCCAGGGATCGACGGCGGTCCGGGCCGCGTCCGTCACCTCGTCGGGGGTCCGGGCGGGCAGCGGGCCGTCGGCCGGGTCGTGTGCGATCAGGGCGAGCACCGTGTCCAGGGGCAGCCCGGTGAGCTTGCGCAGTCGCTCGGTCCACGATCCGGCCGCGTCCGCGTAGACCGTTCCCTCGCGCACGGTTTCCCGCCGGCGCTGCTCCGCCCAGGTGCGTGCGTGTTCCGCCTGTTCTTCCAGGCGCTCTCGGGCGGCGTCGGCCTCGTCCGCCTCCCGCCGGGCCTCGTCCGACCGCTCGATGAGGGCGCCCAGTTCGGTGACGAACCGGGACCGGTTCCTGATCACCGGCTGTGCGGCGTCGAGCCGGGCGTCCCAGGCGTGCAGTGCGGTCGTGCAGTTCTCGGTGTCGACCGCCATCACTTCGCCGTGCCGGACCAGGTGGAAGTCGCCGTCCGGGGCGGTCAGCTGGACGGTGGTGGCCGTCGTGACCGGCGCGACGGGTGTCGCCACGGGCTCACCGATGTGCACGGGGTCCACCCCGGACCGTTCGGCCTCCCGCAGCAACGCGCCGTGCGCGGTGCTCAGTTCCACGAGTTCCTCGCCGAGCCGCCCGGCCTCGGCGGTGAGGCGCCGCCCGGCCTCCTCCTCGCCCAGGTGCGCCTGGCGGACGGCCTTGAAGGCGGTGCCTGCCGCGCTGTGCAGGGCGGTGACGGTGGCGCGCTTCTCACCGAGTTCCCGCAGGCCGCGGTATCCGGCACTGGCGTGCAGTGCGGCCAGGTCCGTCGCGGCCGCGTTCGACTCCCCTTCGAGGACTTCGATGCGGGCGTCGAGTTCCCGCTCGCGCCCGCGGAGTTCCTCCGCCGTGCGCGCCGCGTCGCCCGCGGACCTGCGGTGTTCCGTCAGCCGCTCCAGCTCACCGCTCGCCGCGTCCGTACGGCGGCGCAACGCCCCGTGCAGGTAGCCGCGGTAGCCGGTGAGGAAGGTGCGCAGTGCCCGGTCGGTGCGTTCGAGGCGGCCGAGGTAGGCCCGGACGGAGTCGAGGTCGTCCAGGCTGCGGGCCACCTTCTCCACGACCTCGTCGTCGAGGGCCGGCAGGGTCTCGGCGAGGACCTGTACGAGTCCGCCGGAGTCGATGCGGTCGCCGATGGTGGGGCGGCGCAGCCGGTGCATGAGGTGGAGCAGGTTGCGGTAGCGCGCCGGGTCGGTGAGGCCGAACAGGTCACGGGCGACCGTGGCCCGGTGCTCGACGGCACGGTCGGTGACGTTCTCCGGGCCGACCAGTGTCTTCAGTCGGTCGACGGGGAGGGGGTGGCCGGCGGGGGCGAGGTCGAGGTCCTCTCCGACCCGCAGCGGGGTGGTGAAGAAGAAGGGCTTCGCCGTCTTGGTCGACCGGGACGCCCGCACGGCCGCGCCGACGGTCAGATGGTGGTCGTTCCCCTGCTCGTCCGTCCGCGCGAACTCCAGCCACAGGTAGCCCAGCCGGTTGGTCTGCGCGAAGCCGTCGAGCATCAGCCAGGCCAGGGTGGTGCGTCCGGTTCCCGTGGCGTCCAGCGCGCGGGCGTCGCCGTCGAGGAGGTAGGGCAGCAGCATCTCCAGCGCCTTGGACTTGCCGGCGCCGTTCTTGCCGCGCAGCAGGAGGCGGCCCTCGCCGAAGGTGAACTCCTGGTGGTCGTACTGCCACACGTTCCGGATGCCCGCGCGGTGCAGTCGGTAGCGGTGCGGGGACGGCGGGCGGTTCATCGGGGCGACTCCTCGGACACGGCGTCCGCTGGGGACCGGGTGGGGGTGGTACGGGACTTGACCGCCACCGTGGTGGCGTACCGGGCTGCCGCGGCGAGCAGGATCCAGCCGCCGTCTGCGGGGCCTCGGCCGCGCGCACGCGAGACGTCGGTGACGGAGCGGCCGTCGGCAACCGTCTCCTCGTAGCCCTCGGGCAGGCCGTGGCCGTCCGCGCGGACGGGGCCGGCGGGTGCGATCAGGCGCATCCTGACGAGGAGGTCGAGTACGGCGTCGAGGAATCCGTCCCGGTCCTCCAGGTGGCCGCGCTGCCAGTTGCCGCGCTTTCCGTACTCCTCGACGAGTTCGTCGAGCAGGCCGGGCAGCAGTCCGTCGGGGACGGGTACGCCGATGACGAGCCGACCGCCGACCGCCGGATGGCCGGGGTCGTCGGGTCGCAGCCGGGCGACCAGCCGTTCCACGAGGAGCAGCGCGGCCTGGGCGACCGTGCCGGTGCCCGGGAGACGCAGGTCGGTGAGTTCGTCGTCCGTGTCGATCAGGGCGATGCCCTCGGCGCGGATCTCGGCCTCCAGGCCGAGCAGTTCGGAGAATGCCTGTGCCTCGCGCCGCTGCCGGGTGCGCAGCCATTCGCGCTCGGCGTCGGTGAGGTCGTCGAGGTGGACGACGGGGGTTTCGACGAGACGGCGCCGGACGTACGTACGGGGCCCTCCGAAGCCGGGGTCGGCGGCCCGGCGCACGAGGTCGGCGCCGTCGCGGCTCTGGGCGAGCGGGCCGGCGACGACGGCTCGCGCGATGTCGCGGTCCACGGTGAGCAGCGCCTCCCCGGCCCGCTCCTCGGCGACGGCCGCCACCTGGCCCTCGGTCTCCACCAGGACGCCCCAGTCGACGAGCTGCCGCAGGGCGGCCGCGAGGGTCCGCCGTTCGGCCTGCCGTCCGGTGTCGGTGACGTCGATGCCGGCGTCGACGGCCGCGGCGCGCAGGTCGGCGACGAGCTGGGACAGCAGGAGCTGTTCCGGGGCGGTGACGAGGACGGACAGGGCGAGGGCCAGGTAGGCGTACGTCCGTGGGGTGAACGGCGTACCGGTCGACGGCCGCTGAAGGCGGTGGCCCGAGTCCGGGCCGAGGCCCGCCTTGAACAGCCGGGCGTAGGAGGACTCGACCAGCAGGCGGTAGCCGAACACCTGCTGGAAGCGCTGGGCGAGCCAGTCGGCGTGGCGGCGGATCAGGGGGAACGTGTCGCTGTGCGGTCCGGTGCTGGTGACCAGCGGGTGGGCCAGCAGGAGCCGGGCGGCGGTGCGGCGCTCGGCCGCGAGGGCGACGTCATGGGCGGAGGGCAGGGGCATCAGGCGCTCGCCTCCCGCGCCGCGGATGCGGAGGTGCTCTCGACGGTCACGGTGAGGTCGTCCGCGGTCAGGTCGCCGTCCACGGACCGCAGGACGGTGGACCGGCCGGGTGTGCGCCACGCGGTGAGCCGGATGGCGAGGTCCGCGTCGTCGGCCTGCGCGCCGTCGAGCAGGAAGTCGTCCGCGTCCTGGTGCAGCCGGGCGTTGCCGAGGGCGGTGGTGAGCAGTTCCAGCAGCAGCCGCATGGCCGGGGCGCCGAGTCGTACCTGGTCGAAACGACCGGAGGCGCTGCGCAGTTCGTCGGCCGCCGCCTGCCGGGCCTCGGCCTGCTGCCGCGCCTCGTCCATGAGGCGGCGCTTCTGCTCGGAGTGGTCCTCGGCCGCCGCCGCGCGTCCGCGCGGCGACCTGCTGCCACGCTCGCGCAGCGCCACCGGAACGTCCACCACGGGTCCGGTCCACCAGCTCACATGGGCCGGTACGGACCGGTCGGGGTCGGGCGCGACTCCCAGGTGCCGCGCGCCGTAGAGCCCGAAGGCGGCGACCGCCAGGTCGTGGGCCTCCTCCGGTTCCGCGGCGTCGAACCAGGCCGCGAGCCGCAGCAGGTCCTTGCGGCGGGACATCTCGCCGGAGGCCGAGCGCAGCATCCGCTTGGCGTTGGCGAGGAGGGACTGCAGGGCGCGCAGGGTCGCGTCCCGCAGCTGGTCCACCTGGCTGGAGTGCGCTCCGGTGGCGGTGAACCACTCCCGCATGCCCTCCCAGTCCGCCAGGTCCCGGCCGCGGCTGCGCTGCACCCGGGTCTCGGGCAGTCCGTCGGCGAGTGCTCCGATGCCCGCCGTGTGCGCGTCGATCCGGGCGAGCAGCGCGGGCAGGTGGGGCCGGACGGCGTCCAGGTGGGCCGCGATGCGCGGGGCCCTGAAGGAGACGTCCTCGGTGATGGCCTGCACGTAGTCGAGCAGGAGTTCCTTGAACCCCTGGTACTCGGCCGAGTCGAGGTCGTAGCGCGCCAGCACCTGGCCCAGGTAGGCGTAGAAGTCGCGGACGGACTCGGCGAAGTCGGCGAACTGGACGAAGAGGGTGCTGATCCGCTCCAGCGCCCGCTGCGGATCCGCGCCGCCCGGCGCCGCGGCCATGGCGGCGATCTCGCGCAGACCGCGGTCGACCAGGGCCAGCAGCTCGCTGCTCACCTCGCGGGCCGCGTCCGCCCCGGACAGCACCTCGTCCGCGTCGCGCTGCACCCGCTCCCCCAGCTTGGAGAGCTGGTAGCGGGAGCGGGAGCGCTGGTACTCGGAGATGCTCGTCGCCCTGACGGTGTGGGTGCTGCGCAGCAGGTTGCCCCAGCGCACGAGCTCCTCGAGCCTGCGGGTGAGCGTCTCCGCGTCCGGTCCCGCCCCCGGGCCGCCGCGCTCGGCCAGCCTGCCGAGCAGGTCGGGCACGGACAGGTCCGCCAGCAGCGTGCCGCAGAACACGCGCATCACCGCGATGTACTCCAGGCGCTCGGGCGCGCTGAGGTAGGCGTACGCGCTGAGCCGCTGCCAGTCCTCCGCGTCCGTTCCCTGCCCCTGCGGTGCGTTTCCTTCTTTCCCCTCCACACCGTCGAGACTACGGACCGCCACTGACAGCGCACAGCGGGGTGGGGGACGACCGGCCGATCAGATGCCCCACCTGATCACATACGGACATGATCGGTCGCTTTTACGCCGGGCCGGTCAGGAATCACGGGTTGCCCAGGTACGTGGTCGCCTCGACCTCGTTCAGGTGGATGAGGATGTCGTGGGCCTCGCCGAGGGCGATCCTGTATTCCATGGGGTCGGGCCAGCCGGCGCCGATGTTCCGGGTGGGGCGCGGCTCGGCCAGCCAGGTGCGCACGGAGCGGGGAGCGGTGCGCATGTCCAGGACGTAGTCGCGTTGGCGGGCCCGGTCCAGGGTGTGTTCGTTGGAACCCGGCCGCGCGGCGTCCACGCGGTAGGTGCGGATCACGTTGTCGTCGGTGCCGAACGCCTTGAAGGCGCCGCTGTGGAAGCTGAAGCCGATGCTGACGTAGTCCCCGCCCAGCGAGTCGCGCAGGAAGGCGCCCTGCGTCTTCGGGTAGCGCGGGTCGAAGGCGTCGTAGGAGACGTGGGTGTTGTGGGCCGACAGCAGGATCCGGTCGCCGGTGTGCTTGTGCCACCAGGCCACGTTCTCGGCCATCACCCGGTCGCGGTACTTCATCATCTCCGTGACCCGGGCCTCGTCGGTGATGTCGTAGGAATAGCCCTCGGCCATCTGGTGGATGGCCCTGGCGTGCTGGACCGCCCAGAGGTGCTCCTGCGCGCTCGTGCCGGGGGCCGGGGGCTGCTTCCGGAGCAGTTCGAGCACCTTCCGGGTGCGTTCGGCGCGCTTCTCGCGTTCGGGCAGGGGTAGTTGGAGGTAGCGCTCCAGGTAGGTGGCGGCGTCGGCGGTCGGAGCCAGGCCGTCGTAGAGGGCGGCGACGCGTGACCGCAGGTGCGGGTGGTCGCGGGCCACGTGGTCCGTCACCCGCCGGTACAGCTCCGGTCCGGCGTAGCCCATGTCGTTGCCCGCGAAGCGCACGGGGTCGGCGGGATGGTGGCGGTTGTGGGCGCGCATCCACTCGATGAGGTTCAGGTAGTCCGCGTTGTTCCAGATGCGGTAGGAGCCCTGGAACTCCTCGCGCGCGATGCGGTCGAGGTCGCCCTTGCCGTACAGCACGTACTCGTTGACGCGGACGCCGCTGCTCCAGGGCAGTTCCAGGGAGAAGGTCCTGAAGCCCTTCTCCTCGACCAGGTAGCGGAAGACCCGGTGCTTCATCCGGAAGAAGTCCCGGGATCCGTGGGTGGCCTCGCCCAGGCCCACCACCTCGGCGTCCCCCACCATGCGGCCCAGCGCGGTCAAGTCCCGCAGGCTGCCTGCGGGTTCGGTGCTCCTCAGCGTGTGGGCGCTGCGCTCGATCGCGTCGACCACGCTCGGCACGGTCCGGGCGGAAGGGTGCTTCGGTGTGTCCCCGGCGGCCGGCGCGGCAACCGCCACGGCACCCAGGGAGAGGAGGAGGGCCGAGGAGAGTACTGCCGCCTTGCGTGGTGTCATGCCAGTAGGTTTCCGCGCGCGCCACTGCCCGCGCCAACCCCCGTACTGCCCACTTCCCGGTACCGCAGGCACTACCGGACCGACCCCGCGAGGGAAAGGCGGGGCCGGTCCGGTGCGGCGGCGGGACGCGCGGAGCGTCAGCCGCGCCAGGTGTCGTTCAGGGTGATCTTCGTGGAGGTGACGGTCGCCGTGCGGTTGGCACCGCTCTCCCACAACTGCTGGATCGGCAACTGGGAGGGCGAGGACTCCCGTTCCTGCTGGCTGCACGAGGACCTCGCCGACTTCAACACCGAGAACGCGCAGGTGCAGAACCATCTGATCGGCGCGTACAACAAGTACATCGACATGGGCGTCGACGACTTCCGCGTCGACACGGCCGTCCACATCCCGCGCACCACCTGGAACCGCCGCTTCCTGCCCGCGATCCAGGAGCGCGTCACCCAGCAGCACGGCGCCGAGGCCGCGAAGAACTTCTTCGTCTTCGGCGAGGTCGCCGCCTTCGTCAACGACAAGTGGAACCGCGGCTCGGTCAACCACTCCGCCCAGTTCTTCACGTGGAAGGAGCGCGAGGAGTACAGCGCCGACGACGCGAAGGCGGCCCTGGAGATGTACGACTACGAGCAGCAGCAGGACACGGGGAACCAGCCCACCTCCACCAACGCCTTCCTCCAAGGCAACGCCTACCACGCCCCCGACCACAGCCGCTTCTCCGGCATGAACGTCATCGACATGCGCATGCACATGAACTTCGGTGACGCGAGCAACGCCTTCCACAACGGCAAGGACTCCGACGACAGTTACCACGACGCCACGTACAACGTCGTCTACGTCGACAGCCACGACTACGGGCCCAACAAGAGCAGCGAACGCTACACGGGCGGCACCGACGCCTGGGCCGAGAACATGTCCCTGATGTGGACGTTCCGCGGCATCCCCACCCTCTACTACGGCTCGGAGACCGAGTTCCAGAAGGGCAAGAAGATCGACTGCGGCCCGAGTTGCCCGCTGGCCACGACCGGCCGCGCCTATTACGGCGATCATGTCGCCGGCGAGGTGAAGTCCTCCGACTTCTCCGAGGTCGACTCCGCCACCGGTGCCGTCGCCACCACGCTGCAACAGCCCCTGGTCAAGCACGTACAGCGCCTGAACCGGATCCGCCGGGCCGTCCCCGCCCTCCAGATGGGCCAGTACTCCACGGACGGCATCACCGGCGACATGGCCTTCAAGCGCCGCTACACCAGTGGGGGCACGGACAGCTTCGCCCTCGTCACCGTCTCGGGCGGGGCGACCTACACCGGCGTTCCCGACGGCACCTACCGGGACGCGGTCACCGGCGACACCCGGACCGTCACCGACGGCAGGCTCACGGTGGCCGCGCCCGGGAAGGGGAACCTGCGGGTGTACGTGCTGAACGGCAACGGGAAGATCGGGACTGACGGTCCCTATCTCAAGTAGAGGCGGGTCAAGCGGTGTTCGCAGTCCCTACACTCACGATCATGACCACTGAGACCCCCTCCTCCGAACCGGCTCTCTTCGCGACCATGTCCACCATGCGGGCCATGCGGCGCCTGAAGCCCGACCCGGTGCCCGACGAACTCCTGGACCGGCTGATACAGGCGGCCGTCTGGGGTCCCAGCGGCGGCAACATGCAGCGCTACGAGTACGTCGTCGTCACCGACCCCGCGGTCATGGCCGGGCTCGCGCCGCTGTGGAAGCGGTGCGTGGACGCGTACCTGGCCACGACCGGCAAGTACGCCCCCGCCGGAATGGACGAGGCCGCGTACGCGCGCATGGTCGCCGCCATCGAGTACCAGCGCGACCACTTCGCCGAGACCCCGGCGCTGATCATCCCCTGCTACCGGTTCCCGGAGCCGAGGATCGAGCAGGAGGGCCTGCGTCTCTACGCCGAAGCGCTCGGCGCCGAGGCGACGGAGCGCATGGGGCGGATCCAGGAGCGCTTCTCCGCCCTCGCGGAGGGCTCCTGTGTCTACCCGGGCGTGCAGAACCTGCTGCTCGCCGCGCGGGCCCTGGGCCTGGCCGCCAACATCACCATCTGGCACCTGTTCCTGGAGAACGAGTGGAAGGCGGCGCTGGGCATCCCCGAGGACATGAACACCTTCGCGGCCATCCCGGTGGGATGGCCGAGTGGCAGGTTCGGTCCGGTGAGCCGCCGCCCGGTCGAGGAGGTCGTGCACCGCGACCGCTGGTAGGCCGCACGGTGCCCCCGAACCCGGACGGGCCCGGCCCCCCCCCCCGGGCGGGGCGGCCCGGGGGGGGGGGGGGGGGGGGGGCCCCCCGCGGGGGCGGCGCCAGGGGGTGGGGCC
>NZ_JBIRTN010000006.1:268918-319202 GCF_044334705.1 Streptomyces sp. NPDC020731 | reverse complement strand
CGTGCCCCGCGCCCGCTGGTTGGCCGCCGGGGCCCCCCCACCCGGGCCGGCCCGCCCCGCCCCGGGGGCCGGGCCCGTCCGGGTTCGGGGTCGGTTCCGGGTCACGCCTGCGGAGCCGGCTCCTGGGTGAAGGCCGCGTGGAAGCGGCGGGTGTGGTCCAGCCGGCGTTCCGGGCCGGTCAGGGTGACCGCCGCCGTCAGGCGGGTGTCGGTGCTCGACGTGGCGAGGCGGAGCTCTAGGTCACCGGGTTCGACGATCCGGTGGCCGTCGCGGCCGGTGAAGGAGGCCACGTCGGCCGGGACCGTGACGCGGACGCGGCGGGACTCCCCCGGCTCCAGCTCCACCCTGGCGTAACCGACGAGCCGCTGCACCGGCTGGACGACGGAGGCGACCGGGTCGTGCAGATAGAGCTGGACGACCTCGGTGCCGGAGCGTTCGCCGGTGTTGCGGACGGTGAGGGCGAGGGTGAACTCGCCGTCCGTACCCGCCTCCTGGGCGTCCACGGCGAGGTCGCTCCAGGCGAACGCCGTGTACGTCAGGCCGTGGCCGAAGCCGAACGCCGGGGTCGGGTCGATGTTGGACACCTCGCTGACCTGGGCGAGGCGGGCGCCGAGGTAGGTGGTCGGCTGGGAGCCCGGGCCGCGCGGCACGCTGACCGGGAGCCGTCCGGAGGGGTTGGTACGACCGCTCAGCACACCGGCGATCGCGTGGGTGCCCGCGACTCCGGGGAAGAAGGACTGCACGATCGCCGCGGACTCGGCGACGGCCCGGCCCAGCGCGTACGGCCGGCCGGCGAGCAGGACGGTCACCACCGGCGTGCCGGAGTCGAGCAGCGCGTCGAGCAGGTGCTGCTGGGCGCCGGGCAGGGCGAGGGACTCCGCGTCGCAGCCCTCGCCGCTGGTGCCGCGGCCGAACAGGCCCGCGCGGTCGCCGAGGACCGCGATGACGATGTCCGCGTCCCTGGCAGCGTCCACCGCCTCGCCGATGCCGGAGAGGTCCCCGTCGTCGACGCCGGTACCGCGGGCGACCGTGATGTCCGCGTCGGGGAACTCGGCGGCCAGGGTGTCGCGCAGGGTGGGCAGGTCGATGCCGACCGGGACGTCCGGGTGCTGCACGCCCACGTGCTGGGGGAAGGAGTAGCAGCCCAGTACGGCCGTGCCCTCGGTGGCGTTGGGGCCGACCAGGGCGATGCGGCGGGGTGCGGCGAGCGGCAGGGTGCCGTCGTTGGTGAGCAGGACGACCGCCTTCTCGGCGATCTCGCGGGCCAGTTCCCGGTTCTCGGGCCGGTCCAGGTCGATCCTGCCGCGCAGGGCCTCCGGGTCGTCCAGGTCCACGCCGTCGAGTGCGGGCGGGACCGGGCTCCAGTCGGGGTCGAGCAGGCCGAGCTCCGCCTTCTGGCCGAGCACACGGCGCAGGGCGCGGTCGATGAGCGCCTCGGGGACGCGGCCCGCGGTGACGGCCTCGGTGAGCGGTGCGCCGAACGTCTTGACGGTGGGCAGTTCGACGTCGACGCCCGCCTTGAGCGCGGCGCCCGCGGCCTCGGCCCAGTCGCCTGCGACGCCGTGCAGGATCTTGAGGAAGGCGATGCCGAAGTAGTCGGCGACGACGGTGCCGTCGAAGCCCCAGGTGTCGCGGAGCAGTCCGGTCAGCAGGCTCTCGTCGGCCGCGGCGGGGACGCCGTCGGTGTCCGTGTAGGAGTGCATCACGGAGCGGGCGCCGCCCTCGCGGATCGCCATCTCGAACGGCGGCAGCAGGACGTCGGCCCGTTCACGGGCGCCCATGGGCGCGGGGGCGAGGTTGCGTCCGGCGCGGGAGGCCGAGTAGCCGACGAAGTGCTTGAGGGTGGCGACGATCCCGGCGGACTCCAGGCCCTGGACGTACGCGGTGCCGATGGTGCCGACGAGGTAGGGGTCCTCGCCGATGGTCTCCTCCACCCGGCCCCAGCGGGCGTCGCGGACCACGTCGAGGACGGGGGCCAGGCCCTGGTGGATGCCGACGGACCGCATGTCGCGGCCGATGGCGGCGGCCATCCGGCGCACCACGTCCGGGTCGAAGGTGGCGCCCCAGGACAGCGGGACGGGGTAGGCGGTGGCGCCCCAGGCGGCGAAGCCGGCCAGGCACTCCTCGTGCGCGACGGCGGGAATGCCGAAGCGGCCCGCCGAGGTGATGCGGGACTGGGTGCGCAGCAGGGAGAGCGCGCCGAGCGCCGGGTCGACGGGTGCGGTGCCGAAGGGGCGGGTCAGCTGGCCGAGGCCGGTGGGCAGAAGCGCGTCGAGGTCGACGGCATCCTCCATGTCGTGCTGGTGCGGGGCCACTTCGCCGCCGTTGGCGGACGCGCCGACCCACACGCCGTACAGCTGGGCGATCTTCTCGTCCAGGGTCATCGCGCCGATCAGCGCGTCGACCCTGGCGGCGACGGAGCGGTCGGGGTCGTTCCAGAGGGGGATTTCGGGGGTGGTCTCTACGGCCACGTCGGCAGTCACTTTCCTCCGACGCCCATCAGACCCTGGACCAGGGCGCGACGGGCGAACAGGTAAACGAGCAGGATGGGCACCATGGACAGCACCACGGCCCCCAGCAGACCGGGGATGTCGATGCCGTGCGCGGTCTGGAAGTTGTACAGACCCAGGGTGACCACCTTGGTGGAGTCGGACTGGGTCAGGACGAGCGGGAACAGGAAGCCGTTCCACGCCTGGAGCGCGGAGAAGACCACGATCGTGGACAGTCCGCCGCGGGACAGCGGCAGCACGAGCTGGAAGAACATGCGCCGCGGGGTGGCTCCGTCCATGGCCATGGCCTCGTACAGCTCCGAGGAGATGTCGCGCATCGCGCCGCTGAGGATCAGCGCCGACATCGGCAGGCAGAACGCGGCCGTGGGCAGGATGACGCCCAGCAGGTTGTCGTACAGGCCGGCTTCGCTGATCAGGTAGAACATCGGCACGATGACGGCCTGGGCGGGGATGGCGAGGCCGAGCAGGAACAGCCGGAAGACCGCCGACGTGGTCCGGCCGCGGCTGCGGACGATCGCGTAGGCGAGCGGCGGGACCAGCAGCAGCACGATGCCGATCACGCAGGCGGTGACGACGAGGGTGTTGAAGAAGTACTGGCCGAAGCCGGAGTCGAAGGCCCGGGTGTAGTTGTCCAGGGTGAAGCTGTCCGGGATGGAGACCGGGCCGTTCTCGGCGTAGTCCTGGCGGGTGCGCAGGGTCGCGGCGAGCATCACGTACAGCGGCAGGCCGACCAGGAAGAGCCAGAAGAGCGAGCCGGCGCCGGCCACGTAGTTCGGTCGGCGCCTCATGACACACCCTCCATGGAGCTGCGCATCTTGTCGTAGCCGGAGACCCGGACGACGATCAGCGAGATGATCGTGGACGCGACGACCAGGGCCAGGGCGATCGCGGAGCCGGTGCCGTAGTCGAAGCTCTTGAACGCCTTGTCGTACATGTAGTAGGCGCTGATGGTGGTGTCGGTGCCGGGTCCGCCCTGGGTCAGGATGAGGACCGTCTCGAACGTGGTCAGACCGCCGACGATCATCAGGATCATCGAGGTGATCATCGCGTTGCGCAGCTGCGGCAGGGTGATGTGGAAGAACTGCCGGTAGCGGCCCGCCCCGTCGATCTCCGCGGCCTGGTACAGCACCTGTGGGATCGCGCGGGCGGCGCCCTGGTAGATCAGGGTGTGGAACGGGGTGAACTGCCAGGTGCTGACGAACGCCAGGACCCCGATGGCGGTGGCCTGTTCACCGAAGAGGTTGCCGTCGCCGAACAGCCAGGTGGCGTCGGCGGGGATGCCGAAGTTCGGGTCGAGCAGCGCCCGCCACAGCACGGAGACGGCCGTCGCGGACAGCAGCAGCGGAATGAAGTAGATGACGGACAGTACGGCCCGGTTGCGCTGGTGGCCGGCGGCCCAGGCACCGAGCAGGATGCTCAGCGGGGTCTGGAGGGCCACGCCGAGCACGGTCAGCAGCAGGGTCAGCCAGATGCTGTTGAGCATCACCGGGTCGTCCATCAGGCGCGACCAGTTGTCCATGCCGACGAACTCGGGCGAGCTGAGCCCGTCCCAGCTCATGAAGGACAGCACCGCCACCATGATCAGCGGGGTGATCGCGAAGAGGGCGAAGAACACTGCGGCGGGCAGCGCCCAGGCGAAGCCGGGGCGGCCCACCGTCGTTGCGGACGAGGCGGGCGGCCGCCGCCGGGACCCCTTGCGGGGTCCGGCGGCGGGCCGGGCGCTCGTGATCTTTGTCGTCATGAGCCGTTCGTCACTCGGTCGGGAGGGCCTGCATGGCCTTGATGAAGCCGTCCGTGTCGAGCTGTCCGTTGAAGAACTGCTGGATGGCCTTGTGCATGTCCGAGCTGGCCTTCTGCGGGTACGCCTGGTCCCAGGACAGCTGGAACGACGGGGAGTCGGCGACCAGGTCGTACTGGAAGCGCGAGTACTCGGGGGTGGCCGAGCCGTCGATGAACTTGTCGGTGTTGGTCGTGGTCGTCAGGTTGCCGATGTCCAGCTGCGACTTGACGAAGTCGTCGGAGTACATGAGCTTCAGGAACTCGGCGACGGCCTCGGGGTGCTTGGTCTTCTTCATCACCGAGTAGTAGTTGTTGGTGTTGCCGGCGACGTTCTTCGGGTCGCCCTTGCCGCCCTCGACGGTCGGGAAGGCGGTGTAGCCGAGGTCCTTCTCCGCGAACTCCGGGTGGTCCGTCACCTGCTGGGAGTAGTACCAGGAGCCCATCAGCTCGAAGCCGGCCTTGCCCGAGGCCACCAGCTGGACCGAGCCGCCGTTGGTGTACTTGACGGAGTCGTAGTTCTTGCCGAAGGCGCCGGCGTCGACGAGCTCCCTGATCATGTTCAGGGCCTTCTTGCTGTCCGCGCTCTCCCAGGCGCTCTTGTCGCCCCCGACGGCCTTCGCGAACAGCTCCGGTCCGGCGATGCGGTCGTAGAGGTACTGGAACCACATCTGCGTCGGCCAGACGTCGCCGCCGCCGAGCGCGATCGGCGTGACGCCCTCGTCCTTGAGCTTGCCGACCGCGTCGAGCAGTTCGTCCCAGGTCTTCGGCGGCTCGACGCCCGCCTTGCCGAGGACCGCCTTGTTGTGGAAGAGCAGGACCGGCTGGGTGCCGCGCATCGGGATGCCGTACGGCTTGCCGTCGACGGCGGCGGCGTTGAAGACGGACGGCAGGAACTTGTTCTCCAGGTCCGGGTTCTTCTTGATGAAGTCGTCGAGCGGCATCAGCAGGCCGGCCTTGACGAACGGCTTGATGCTGCCGCCGCCCCAGTTGAAGAAGACGTCCGGGGCCTGGGGGGTGCTGATGATGGTCTGCAGCTTCTGCTGGTAGTCCGCACCGGGGATGGTGTCGAGGACGACCTTGACGTCGGACGTCTTGTTGAACGTGTCGACGAGCTGCTTCTCGACCTTGTTGGTGGCGTCCCCGTAGACCAGGACATGGATCTTGCCGTCGTCCGCCGACGCCCCGCCGTTCCCGTCGCCGCAGGCCGAGAGGCTCAGTGCGAGGGTGAGCGTCGCACCACAGGCGACCAGTCTGGGCAAGCGCGCACGTGTCTTCATCGTTCGCCTTTCGAAAGTTTCGGCATCATCACCGAAAGTCCATGCCGTGGGACAGTAGGTCAGACCCGTGTTTCGGTCAACGGTCGGAACGGTACTCATCCAAACCGTTATCGACGTACGGTGCCCTATCCTGCGGGTATGCACGATGACGACGAGGCGGGCGGCAGAGTGACCCTGGCCGCGGTCGCGAAAGAGGCCGGTGTTTCGATGCCGACAGTTTCGAAGGTCCTCAACGGCCGTTCGGATGTCTCCCGCGCGACCCGGGCCAAGGTGGAGCGGCTTCTGGAGGTCCACGGCTATCGCAGGCGCGCCCAGTCGGCGTCCCGCTCCCCGCTCGTCGAGCTCGTCTTCCACGAACTGGACAGCATCTGGGCGATGGAGCTGATCAGAGGCGTGGAGAACGTCGCCAAGGAGAACCGCGCGACGGTGGTGCTCACCGAGAGCGGCACCCGGCACGCGCCCGCGCCGGACTGGCTCCCGGGCGTGCTCCAGCGCAGACCGCTGGGCGTCGTACTGGTCTTCTCCACGCTCCCGGAGGACGTCAAGCGCCGGCTCAGGGCGGCGGCCATCCCCTTCGTCGTCATCGACCCGGCGGGCGACCCCGACCCGGACGTGCCCTCGGTCGGCTCGGCGAACTGGGCCGGCGGTCTCGCCGCCACCCGCCACCTCACCGACCAGGGGCACCAGCGGGTCGCGATCATCACCGGGCCCGAGGACATGCTGTGCTCACTGGCCCGCCTCGACGGCTACCGCTCGGCCATGACGATGGCGGGCGTGCAGACCGACCCGCGGCTGACGCGCTTCGGCGACTTCCATGTGCAGGGCGGCTTCGAGCACGCCATGGAGCTGCTGGAGGGTCCCGACCGGCCCACGGCGATCTTCGCGGGCAGCGACCTCCAGGCGCTCGGCGTGCTGGAGGCGGCCCGGGTCAAGGGTCTGCGCGTACCGGAGGATCTGTCGGTGGTCGGCTACGACGACGTGCCCCTGGCGCAGTGGTCGAGCCCGCCGCTCACCACGGTCCACCAGCCGCTGCGGCACATGGCCGAGGAGGCCGCCCGGATGCTGCTCCGCCCGGACGACCCCGGCACGGCCGCCCAGCGCATCGAGCTGGCGACGCACCTGGTGGTGCGGCAGAGCACGGCTCCGCCCAAGGAGGCGTGAAGGACGCCGGGCCGGCCGCCGAAGGGCCGCCGGCCCGGCGTGCGGCGCCGCGTCGGCGGGAGGCCGGGCAGGAGACGCGGCGCCCGTGCGTGCCGTCCGCCGCCTCGCGCGGCCGGTGGGTGCGGCCCGGAGGAGGGTGGGGCGAAGCCCGGGAGGCACCAGGGGAATCCGAATGTTTCGAAGCCTCCCGGAAGCGCACCGCGCCAGTGCGGTGAGCGTCCCACACGCCGTCGGCCCTGGCAGCGAAGAGATATGAGACCCGTCCCCGGCCGATCAAGCGAAACGTTGCGCGCAATTTTCGTTCGGGCTGTGTGCCGGAAGTCGCTGGGGGAGATTCCGTAGGCGCGCCGGAAGGTGCGGCTGAAGCCGGCGGGGGGACGGGAGCCCAGCGGAGGGCGACCTCGCCGATCGTCCGGTGCCGCAGTCGCGGGTCGGCGAGGCCGGTGCGGGCGCGTTCCAGCCTGCGGCGGCGGATCGTGGCGCCGGCTGCCTCGGGGGGACCGGTGCGCCGGCCGCCTCGGGGGGACCGGTGCGCCGGCCGCCTCGGGGGGACCGGTGCGTGGACCGGTCCTCCCGTTCCGGCGGCGCCACCGGACTCCCCCGTCGCCGGGGTGCCGCCCGCCTGCTGTGCCGCACCGGGGGCCGCTTGGTCCTCGGCACACGGCGCAGTGGTCATTGGCGTGGCGTGCACCACCGCACCCGTCCGGTCAGGCGCCGGGCAGGACGCCGGTGCGGGCCACCTCGGAGTACCAGCGGGCGCTGGCCTTGGGGATGCGGGTGCCGGTCGGGTAGTCCACGTAGACGGCGCCGAAGCGCCTGCCGTAGCCGTGGGCCCACTCGAAGTTGTCCAGCAGCGACCACAGGAAGTAGCCGCGCACGTCCGCGCCGTCCAGGATGGCCTGGTGGACGGCGGCCAGGTGGCCGCGCACATAGGCGATCCGGGCGGGGTCGTTGACGTTGCCGGAGGGATCGGCGTAGTCGTCGAACGCCGCGCCGTTCTCCGTGATGACCAGCGGCAGCTTCGGGAAGTCGGACGACAGCCGGCGCAGCAGGTCGTACAGGCCGGTGGGGTCGACGGCCCAGCCCATGGCGGTGGTGTCGCCGGGCGGCTGGTGGAAGGCGACCCGGTCGGCGCCCGGCCAGGGGCTGTGGGCGCTGTTGCCGTGTCCGTCCGAGGTGTGGGCACCACTGCCGTCGGCCTCGGAGACGACCGTGGGCGAGTAGTAGTTGACGCCGAGGAAGTCCAGCGGCTGGTGGATCCGCTCGAGGTCGCCGTCGCGTACGAAGGACCAGTCGGTCAGTGCCGCCGTGTCCTTGAACAGGTCCTCCGGGTAGGCGCCCTGCAGCATCGGGCCGGTGAAGACCCGGTTGGCCAGCGCGTCGATCCGGCGGACCGCGTCGGCGTCGGCGTCGCTGCCGGTGAGCGGGCGGACGTGGTGGATGTTGAGGGTGACCGAGCACCGGGCGGCGGCGGGGAGGCGGTCGCGCAGTGCCTGGACGGCCAGGCCGTGGCCCAGGTTGAGGTGGTGGGCGGCGCGCAGCGCGGCGACCGGGTCGGTGCGGCCGGGGGCGTGCACGCCGGAGCCGTAACCGAGGAAGGAGCTGCACCAGGGCTCGTTGAGGGTGGTCCAGGTCTTCACCCGGTCACCGAGGGCGTCCGCGGCGAGGGCGGCGTACTCGGCGAACCGTTCGGCCGTGGCGCGCTCCGGCCAGCCACCGGCGTCCTCCAGCTCCTGGGGCAGGTCCCAGTGGTAGAGGGTGGCGACGGGCTGGATGCCCTTGTCCAGCAGGTCGTCGACGAGGCGTCGGTAGAAGTCCAGGCCCTTCTGCACGGCGGGGCCGCGGCCGGTGGGCTGGATCCGGGGCCAGGCCAGGGAGAACCGGTAGGCGCCCAGGCCGAGTTCGGCCATGAGGGCGACGTCCTCGCGCCAGCGGTGGTAGTGGTCGGTGGCGATGTCACCGGTGTCGCCGTTGCGGACCCGGCCCGGGGTGCGGGCGTAGGTGTCCCAGATGGACGGCGTGCGTCCGTCCTCGGCGGCGGCCCCCTCGATCTGGTAGGAGGCGGTCGCGGAGCCCCAGAGGAAGCCCTTGGGGAAGGTGCGGGCGGCGTCCGGGGCGGACGCGGTCTGCTGTGCTGCGGTGACCACGTAAGTCCTTTCGGTGGTGAGGGAGTTCGCAGGCAGTGGGGGGTATGGCACGGGGCTCGGGCGGGTCAGCCCTTGACGGCGCCCGCCATGATGCCGCTGACGATCTGGCGGCCGAAGACGATGAACATCGCCAGCAGCGGCAGCGTGCCGAGGAGCGCGCCCGCCATGATCAGCGACTGGTCGCGGACATAGCCCGCGCTGAGCTGGGTGAGGGCGACGGGGACCGTCGGGTTGGTCATGTCGAGCACCACGAACGGCCAGAAGAAGTCGTTCCACGCGTGCACGAACGTGATCATGAACAGAACGGCCATCGCGGGCCGCGCGACGGGCAGCACGATGCTCCAGAAGATCCGCAGCGAGTGCGCCCCGTCCACACGTCCGGCCTCGACGAGTTCGTCCGGCAGTGCCTCCGACAGGTACTGCCGCATGAAGAACACGCCGACCGCGCTCACCAGCGTGGGGAAGATGACGGCGGGCAGCTGCTGCGACCAGCCCAGCTCGGCCATCATCATGAACAGCGGTACGACGGCGAGCTGCGGCGGCACCATCATGGTGCCGATCACCAGCATCAGCAGGGCGTTGCGTCCCTTGAACCGCAGTTTGGCGAAGGCGAACCCGGCCAGCGTCGCGAACATCACCGTGGACAGGGCGATCACGCCGGCCACGATGAGGCTGTTGATCATGGCCTTGCCCATCGCCGCCTCGTCCCAGGCCCGGGCGAGGTTGCTGAACAGGTTCGGGCCGGGCAGGAACGGCGGCGGTGTCTGGCTGACCCGGGTGTTGTCGGTGGAGGCGGCCACCATCGTCCAGTACAGCGGGAAGATCGACAGCACCGCCATGACGGCGAGCAGGACGTAGGCGAGCGGGCCCGCGTGGTGCTGACGGCCGGCGCGCTGGCGCAGCAGCCGGCGGCCGCCGCGGCCGGCCGTTTTCTCGGTGGGGGTCCGGTCCGGGGCGTCCGTCCGGGCCGGGAGGCTTTGAGTGGTCATGGCGACTCCAGGTCAGGACGTGCGGGAACGCAGGCGCTTGATCAGGCGCTGCGCCACGAAGACGAGAACGAGCAGCATGAACATCGCCCAGGCGACGGTCGCCGAGCGGCCCATCTGGTAGTTCTTCCAGCCCTCCTCGTACAGCAGGAGCCCCAGCGTCTGGTACTGGTTGTCCGCGCCGCCGGTGATGCCGTTGGGTCCCTGTCCGAAGATCAGCGGTTCACCGAACAGCTGGGTGGCGCCGATCGTGGAGAGCACGATGGTGAAGACGATGGTGGAGCGGATCCCGGGGATGGTGACATGGGTGAACTGCTTCCACCGGGAGGCACCGTCGAGGGAGGCCGCCTCGTACCGGTCGGCGGGGATGGCCTGCATGGCGGCCAGGTAGAGCAGCGCGTTGTAGCCGGTCCAGCGCCAGATGACGATGGTGGAGATCGCGGCCTGGGCGGGCCACTTGTCGGCCTCCCAGTCCACCGGGTCGATACCGACCGTTCCGAGTGCCCAGTTGATCATGCCGAAGTCGCGTTCGAAGATCATGGTGAACACGAGGGCGGCGGCGGCGACCGACGTGGCGTAGGGAACCAGCGAGGCGACGCGGAAGAACAGCGAGGCACGCATCCGGTAGTTGAGCAGGTGCGCCATGCCGAGCGCCATCATCAGCTGCGGCACCGTGGAGATGACGCCGATGGTGATCGTGTTCTGCAGCGCGTTCCAGAACCGTGAGTCGCCCCAGAGTTCGACGTAGTTGTCGAACGCCACCCACTCCATGACGTCGAGGGTGGCCAGTTCCACGTCGTGCAGGGAGATCCACGAGGTGTAGACGAGGGGGTAGAAGCTGAACGCGGCGAAGACGACGAAGAACGGCGCGACGAACGCGTACGGGGCGCCCTTGACGTCCAGACGGTGCAGCCATGCGCCGCGCCGGCGGGCGGTCTTCGCGCCGCCCGTCGTGCCGGGCGGGGCCGGCGGCTCCTCGCCGGTCAGGGCCTTGGTGGTGGAGGTGGCCACCGGACTTTCCTTCCTGAGAGCGGATGTGTGAGCCGGGGCCCGGGCCCGTCGGCGGGACGCCGAACGGGCCCGGGCGGCCGGGGGAGGCGTCGGGTCAGCCGACCGCCTTCTCGATGCGCTCCGTGGTGGTCTTCCACGCCTCGTCACGCGAGGTGCCCTGCTCCACCAGGGCCAGGCCCTGGGAGAAGGTGTCCTTGATCGTGCCGTCCTTGCGGCCGAGGACCTGCTTGTCCGGGATCTCCTGCGCGGCGGCGCCGAAGATCTGGCCGATCGGGGCGTTGTCGAAGTACTCCGACTTGGCGTTCTTCACATCGGCGTTCTCCAGGGCCTTCTCGGAGGACGGGATGTTGCCGATCTCCTTGAAGATGTGGGCCTGCTGCTCCGGCGCGGTCAGCCAGGCGACGAGCTTCTTGGCCTCCTCCTTCACCGGGCTCTTCTCGATCACACCGAGGAAGGACCCGCCCCAGTTGGCGCCCTTGGGTGCCCTGGCGACGTCCCACTTGCCCTTGTTGGCCTCACCGGCCTTCTCGCTGATGTGGCTGAGCATCCAGGCCGGGCACACGGCGGTCGCGAACGTGCCGTTGGCCAGGCCGGGATCCCAACCCGGCTGGAACTGGCGGAGCTTGGCGGTCAGCCCCTCCTCGGCGGCGTCGGAGGCAAGACCCCACGCCTCCTTGACGGCCGGGTTCTTGTCGTAGATCAGGTCGCCCTTCTCGTCGTAGTACTGCTCGGGGTAGCCGTAGACCATGGCGTTGAACAGGCCGCTGGCCGAGTCCGTGAACGCCACCTTGTCGCCCTTGAAGTCCTTCTTGAAGGCGCGGCCGGCCTCGACGTACTTCTTCCAGTCGCCCTCCCACAGCTTGCCGACCTCTTCGCGGTCGGTGGGCAGGCCGGCCTGCTCGAAGTAGTCCTTGCGGTAGCAGACGGCCATCGGGCCGATGTCGGTGCCCAGGCCCAGCACCTTGCCGTCCGCGGTGCTGATCTGGGACTCCTTCCAGGGCAGGAAGTGGTCGGTGCCCGCCGTGCCGGCGAAGTCCGCGAACTTGTCCGCCTGGGTCTCGGTGATCTCCTTGGCCCGGCCGATCTCGATGCCCTGGATGTCCTTCAGGCCGTTGCCGGCGGCGAGCCTGGTCTGCAGCGCGGTGTAGTACGTCTGCTCGTCACCGGCGATCTCGGCCTTGATGTCGACCTCGGGGTTCTCCTTCTCGTACTGCTCGAGAAGGCCGGTCTCCTTGAGGCCCATCACGCCGTACAGGCCCATGGTGATGGTGACCTTGCCGTCCTTCTTGCCACCGCCGGTGACCGAGTCGTCGCTGCCGCCGCAGCCGACGACGAGTGCCAGCGCGCCGGCGGCCGCGGCTGTCGCCACCGCCTTCCTGCGCAACGAACCGAGAGTGCCCATGGATCTCCTCCTAGCGACAGCGCTGACACATCGGAGTGACGAGTTCTGCGATGGCTACAGCGGCTCTGATAGAGATGGGAACGTGCCCATTTCGGGGTGGGCACGTTCCCACCGCGCAACGAAGACTCATGGCTGAGAGATAGGTATGTCAATAACTTGAAACCAACTTGTCATCCCGTACCGGATCCCGTGTCCGCCGTCCCACCCCCGGGGGGTGCTGTGCCGACGGCTGCGTCTGCAAGAATTGCCGCAGGTCACCTCCGCGGCAGGCATCGCCGTCGCGGCCGCCCAGGGGGGAGCACATGAGCGGCAACCGCCGTCCGACCATCAAAACGGTCGCCGCCCGCGCCGGCGTGGGCCGCACCACGGTCTCCCGCGTCGTCAACGGCTCGGAACTCGTCAGCGACGACGCCCGTGCGAGGGTCCTGGCCGCGATCAAGGAGCTGAACTACGTTCCCAACTCGGTCGCCCGCGGCCTGGTGACCAACCGCACCAACGCGGTGGCCCTGGTGATCCCGGAATCGGAGAGCCGGCTCGGTTCGGAACCGTTCTTCGCCGCGCTGATCCGCGGTGTCAGCGGCGCCCTCGCGGAGAGCCGGACCCAGTTGCAGCTGATGCTCGTCCGCGACCAGGCCGAGCGGGACCAGCTCACCGAGACGGTGGCGGCACACCGCGTGGACGGCGTCCTGCTGGTCTCCGTGCACGCCGACGACCGGCTGCCGGGCATGCTGGAGGAGATGGGCCTGCCCACCGTGCTGGCCGGCCGCCGCGACGCGGGCGAACGGCTGAGCTACGTCGACTCCGACAACGCCGGGGGCGCCACCGCGGCGGTGCGGCACCTGCTGCACCGCGGCAGGACCCGGATCGCCACGATCACCGGCCCGCTGGACATGGACGTCGGCCGCAGCCGACTCGCCGGCTGGCGCACCGCCCACCGGGAGGCGGGGGTGCCGGCGGACGAACTCCTGGTCGAGGAGGGGGACTTCACGGAGGAGGGCGCCTGCCGGGCCATGCGTTCGCTACTTGAACGCGCCCCGGATCTGGACGCCGTCTTCGCCGCCTCCGACCTCATGGCGGTCGGCGCCCTGGCCGAATTGCGCCGGCGGAGACTGCGGGTCCCCGACGATGTCGCCGTCGTCGGCTACGAGGACTCCATCCTCGCCCGCCACACCGCCCCGCCCCTGACGACCGTACGCCAGCCGGTGGAGGAGATCGGACGCACCATGGCCCGGATCCTCACCGGCATCACCCGGCAGGGCGGGCCCCGGCAGCAGCGGACGCTGCCCACGGAGCTGGTGGTGCGGGAGTCGTCGTAGCGGGCTCCGCGCGGAGACCGGTTCGGTGCCGGTCCGCGGGGAGCGGCCGATCGTTCCGGAGCGGGCCCGGGAGACCGGCTCACGGGCGGGACCGGTACGCGGGTCACGCACACCGGGCACCTCCTCCGTCACGTTCGCGTCGGCCGGGCAGCCCTCGTCCCCGGTGGCGAACCGGCGTTCGTTGGTGCGTGCCCGTTCCGGGTACTCGCCCGGTGCCCAACCGCCGACAACCCCACCATGAGGAAGGACAGCGCCTCATGCAGCACGACGAGTTCATCGGAAAAGTGCAGGCTCTCACTCGGCTGCCGGACCGGGGAACGTCCGAGCGGGCCACCCGGGCCGTGCTCGGCACGCTGGCCGAGCGGCTGCCGTCCGGGCTGGCGGGTCATGTGGCCGCCCAGCTGCCACCGACCCTGGCCTCGCCCATGCGGCAGACCACCTCGGGCGAGCGTTTCGACCTGACGACGTTCGCCGGACGGATCGCCGGACGCGCGGAGACGGACGAGGACGCGGCCCTGCGCGAGGCCGCCGCCGTACTGGAAGTGCTCGACGCGGCCCTCACTCCGGAGCTGACGGAGAAGCTGGCCGCCGCACTGCCCAGGGACATCGGCGGCCTGCTGCCCGTCGGACGGGCCGCCGACGACACCGACTGAGGAGGTGACCGGGCATGGTCTCCGAATCCGTGACGGTCCCCTCGGGTGCGGCAGCCCTGCCCGGGGACCTGGTGATCCCCACCGGGGCGCGCGCCATGGTGCTGTTCGCGCACGGCAGCGGCAGCTCACGGCTCAGCCCCCGCAACCGGGCGGTCGCCGCCGCGTTGCAGGAGGCGGGGTTCGGCACGCTGCTGCTGGATCTGCTGACCCCGGAGGAGGAACGCGAGGACGACGCGACGGGGCGGCACCGCTTCGACATCGGCCTGCTGGCCCGTCGGCTCGCGCATGCCGTCGACCGGCTGGGGCAGCGCCCGGACGCCGTGGACCTTCCCGTGGGCCTCTTCGGGGCCAGTACGGGAGCGGCGGCGGCACTGGTGGCGGCCACCGAGCGCCCCGAGCGGGTGTCGGCGGTCGTGTCGCGGGGCGGGCGCCCGGACCTGGCGGGCGACGCGCTCGGCCTGGTCGCGTGCCCGGTGCTGCTCGTCGTGGGCGGCGCCGACGAGACGGTGCTCGGCCTCAACCGTGAGGCCGCCGGCCGGCTGTCCGCGGCGCACCACATCCATGTGGTGCCCGGCGCGACCCACCTCTTCGCCGAGCCCGGCGCGCTGGAACAGGTGGCAGAGCTCGCCGTCGGCTGGTTCCGCGAACATCTGTGACCGGGCGCGGGGCGGGCCGCGGCGCGGTGCGTGCCGCGGCCCACCCCGGGCTCAGCCCGTGCCGCAGGAGACGGTCGGCCAGTTCCAGTTGCCGTTGGTCTGGATCGTCACCCCCCAGTTGTCGCCGCTGCCGTTGGGCTTGGCGACGAGGGTCTGGCTGTCGGGGTAGGAGGTGCTGACGTTCCAGGTCGAGGAGACCTTCGCCGGGGACGGCACCTTCATGGTCACCGTCCAGTTGCTGCCGCCGCTGACGGAGACGTTGAGGTTGTAGCGGTCGCCCCAGCGGCTGCCCGCCGACAGGGTCGCGGTGCACGCGGTGCCGCCACCGCCGCCGCCCCCTCCCCCGCCGCCGGAACCGTCGGGGGCGACGGCGCGGCCGGTCCCCGGGGAGATCATGCCGGCGCACAGGCCCCGGGAGGCCAGGTTCTGCGCGATGCGCGGGATCGCGGCGATGGTGTTGGCCGGCCAGTCGTGCATCAGGATGACCTGGCCGTTGGTGAGCCGGGAGGCGGCCTGCACGATGGCGTCGGTGCTCGCGTTGTTCCAGTCCTGCGAGTCGACGTCCCAGATGATCTCGGTCAGGCCGTACTTGGCCTCGACCGCGCGCAGCGTCGAGTTGGTCTCGCCGTACGGCGGGCGGAACAGCTTGGGTGTGCCGCCGCCGGCGTTGGTGATCGCCTGCTGGGTGCGGGAGATCTCCGAGTCCATCTGCGCCTGGCTCAGTTGGGTCATGTGCGGGTGGGTGTAGCTGTGGTTGGCGACCCACATGCCGGCGTCGACCTGGGCCTTGACCAGGGAGGGGTTGGCGGCGGCGTACTGGCCCTGGTTGAACATCGTGGCCCGCAGCCCGTTCTGCTTCAGCGCGTTGAGCAGGCTCATGGTGGTGCCGGTGGACGGGCCGTCGTCGAAGGTGAGTCCGACGTAGCCGTTGCAGGCGGCGGCGTGCGCCGGTGCGGCGTCGAGGGCCGCGGTGGCGGTGCCCGCCAGGGTCAGCGCGGCGACGGCCAGTCCCGACACCAGGGACCGGGTGGCAGGCGGTCGTTTTCCGGTGGTCATCTGCGGTGCTCCTCCTCGTGGGGGTCAGCCTGCGCTGCAGGAGACCGTCGGCCAGGTCCAGTTGCCGTTGGTCTGGATCGTCGTGCCCCAGTTGTTGCCGCTGCCGTTGGGCTTGGCGACGAGGGTCTGGCTGTCGGGGTAGGAGGTGCTGACGTTCCAGGTCGAGGAGACCTTCGCCGGGGACGGGACCCGCATCGTCACGGTCCAGTTGCTGGAACCGCTCACCGAGACGTTGAGGTTGTAGCGGTCGCCGAACTTCTCGCCGGCCGACAGAGTCGCGTTGCAGCCGCCGTTGCCGCCGCCACCTCCGCCGCCACCGCCGCCACCGCCGGAGCCGGACTCGCCCACCGTGATGTTGGAGCTGCCGCTGCTCTGGTAGCCCTCGGTGGCCATGATCATGTAGTTGTGGCTGCCCAGGTTCATCCCCTTGCCGGCCCACGCGTCGAAGTGGTTGCCGCTGGTGATGGTGCCGCCCGTGCGCTTGGACTGCCGGACGCTCCAGTACTGGTCGAAGGTCCTGGTGCCCTCGATGGAGGGGGCGTTGTACCGGGTCGTCTTGTAGATGTCGTACGTGCCGCCGTCGGTGGTGACGGTGCCCTTGTACTCGCCGGTGGGCCGGTAGGTGCCCCAGTTGTCGACGATGTAGTACTCGATGAGCGGGCCGGTGGTCCATCCGTAGAGCGTCAGGTACGCGTTCCCGGACGGGTTGAAGGAGCCGGAGTAGTTGACGGTCCTGCGCCCGCCGGTGCTCCAGCCCTTGCCTGCGACGAAGTTGCCGGTGTTGCTCCACCGGGTGCTGTAGTTGCCGCCGGAGCCCAGGTCCATGGAGACGGTTCCCTGGGAGTCGGTCCAGAACGAGTACCAGTAGCCGTTGTTGGTGCCGGTCTGGTTCGTGGTGACGGCGGCGGTGGCGGTGGTGGCGGTCAGGAGCAGTGCGGTGACGGCGGCCAGCGCGATGGTCCAGGCGCTTCTGACGCTCAGCAGCAGGCGGCCGCGTCCGCGGCCTCTCGGTTGGGCGAACACGTGCATGTGGTGCGCCTCCTGTGACGGCTCGGTGGGGGAGGTTCGATGCCGGACAGTGTTGGCCTGTGCGCGTCAACCGTCAACGGTTTCGGTGAATGTTTCGAAATCTTCGCTTGATCAAGAAGATGAAGTGATTCGCATTGCTCCAGCTCAAACCTTGTACTGAACCGGTCGAGGTGGACGGCATCGCGATGGACGCCGGTCACTCGTCGAACTCTGACATGAAGTCTACGAAAGTTTCGAAGACGGGGAGCCGAACGCGACGGAGCCCGGGCGCCTGTTCGGCGTCCGGGCTCCGTGGGCGGGAAGGGCTCGTCAGTCGGTGATGTCGACCTTCCCCTTGCCGGGCTCGACGGGAGCGGGAGTCGTCGGCGTACCGCGCCGGGTGAGTCCCTGGAGGAGCTGGGCGAGGTCGACGCCCGTGGTGGAACTGAGCAGTTCCATGCCCTGGGCGACGTTGTCGGCGACCGTGCGCGAGAGTTGGCCCGCGCCGTCGGTGGAGATGACGGTCAGCTTGTCCACGGCGGCCAGCGGCTCGGCGGCCTTGCCGACGACCTGCGGCAGCACCTCGACCAGCATCTGGAGGACGGCCGCGTCGCCGTACCGCTCGAAGGCGTCGGCCTTCTTGTGCATGGCGTCGGCCTCCGCCGCGCCCTTCGCGGCGATCGCGGCCGCGTCGGCGTCGCCCTCGAGGCGTACTGCGTCGGCGAGGGCCGCGCGCTGGGCCTTCTCGCCCTCACCGGTGAGCCTGGCCCGCTCGGCGGTCGCCTCGGCCTCCTTGACGAGGGCGATACGGCGGGCCTCCGCCTCCTGCTCGGCCTGGTAACGGGCGGCGTCGGCGGGCTTGCGGACCTTGGTGTCCAGCTCGCGGTCGGTCAGCGCGGCCTGCCGGGTGGCGACCTTCTCCTGCTCCTGCAGGACCTCCTGCTGCCGGGCGGCCTCGGCGAGCGGGCCGGCGGCGTTGGCGCGGGCGGCGGCCTCGTCCGTCTCGGCCTTGATCTCGGCCTGCTTCAGGGCGAAGGTGCGCTGCGCGATCGCGATCTCCTCCTCGGCCTTGAGCCGGGCCTGCTCGGAGGCGCGCCGGGCGACGGCCTCGGCGATGTCGGCCTCCTGCTTGGCGCGGGCGGCCTCGGGGCGGCCGAGGTCCTCCAGGTAGGAGCCCTCGGTGGTGATGTCCTGGATCTGGAACGCGTCCAGCACCAGCCCCTGCCCGGACAGGCTGGCCTCGGCCTCCTCGGCGACCTGGCCGGCGAAGGCGGCGCGGTCGCGGATGATGTCCTCGACCGACATCCGCCCGACGATGGAGCGCAGCGCGCCGGACAGCACCTCCTGGGTGAATCCGACGATGCCGTTCTGCTGTTGCAGGAAGCGCTGGGCGGCGGCGCGGATCGAGTCCTCGGTGCCGCCGACCTTGACGATGGCGACACCCTCCAGGTTGGCCTTCACGCCGCGCAGCGTGACCGCGCCGCGGACGGCGACCGGGATGTGCCGGCTGGACAGTTCAAGGGTGAACTTCTGCTGGACGAAGGGCACGACGAAGACACCGCCGCCGACCACGACCTTCTGTCCGCTGTTGTCGGTGAAGATCCGGCCGGTCTCGGGGTCGGTGGACCTCTTGCCGCGCCGTCCGGTGACGATGAACGCCTCGCTGGGTCCCGCCACCTTGTAACGGGTGACCACCACGAGGGCCAGCAGGACGATGAGTACGACGACTCCGACCACGGCGATCAGTACTGGGCTCATGCTTGTGTATCCCCTCAGCCCTCCCGGGGGACGGCGGTTCGGATCGGATCGGGAACGGACGCGGGAAGGGGCGGCGCGGTGTGCCGGGGTGGTGTGCCGGGGTGGTGTGCCGCGCCGGTCAGCGCTCGACCGGGCGGACCGCGACCGAGGTCGCGGACAGCGCCGACTCGACCCAGACCTCGGCGCCCCGGGCCACGGGCACCGAGCACTTCGCGGCGAGCTTCAGCGGCTGCCCGGCGAGATGCACCAGCACCTCGCCGTACCCCTCGGCCGGAATGGCGGTCACCACGGAACCGGACGTGCCGACGAGGTCGCCGCCCCGTGGTGTGGCGTCGGTCTGATCACGCATCAGGATCCGGCTGAACTTCCAGGTCAGCCAGCCGGCGACGACCCCCGCCACCGCGCCGGTCGCGGTCGCCCCCGTGACCCCGAGGTCCGTGGTGCCGAGCACGATCGCGCCGCCGAAGCCGAGCATGGACACGAATCCGGCGATCACCGGCAGCGACAGCAGCCCGTCGAACAGCCCGTCCAGCACGCCGTCGAACACGCCTTCAAGGATCCCGTCGAAGATCAGCGAGAGCAGCAGCAGAACCAGTCCCGCGACACCGAGACCCACGAACCACTCCATAGGGGCCCCGCTTTCGCTCGACGACCTCCCCGCGCACACATGTTCCCATGCGATCAGATCACGGCACATTGCCAGAACCCGGCAATCTTTACGCGCTTTTGATGCCGTCTTCGCCCGGACGCCGAGGTTCCGCTCCCGTTCGGGCAGTCAGGGCGACAACGGAGAACGCAACGCCCCGGACAAGAACTCGTGAGGCCACTGCATACGGTGAACTCGTTGCCCGGCTCCGGCAGTTCACCACCTCACGTAGGTGTCGTCCAGCGCGGGGCCGTCTCCGCCCAGGCGGTGTCCCAGTCGGCGAGGTTGCGGCGGCGCAGGGCCAGGCCGGTCAGGGCGTGGGCGGCGGCGCCGGTGAGGGCGACGCCGATGGCGGCGAGGAGGGCCCAGCCCATGGTGCGGCTGCGGACCTGCTCGCGGGCGAGCGGCGGGTCCGTCGCCTCGCCGTCGGCGGTGACCCAGAGGCGGACGGTGTTGTCGGCGGTCAGTCCCGGCCGGACCTCGGTCCGTGTGGTGCGGGTCCGCCCCTCCCGGGTGACGACGCGGACCTCGACCGGGTAGCGGGTCTTCCGCTCCTCGTCCGAGCCCGGCTCCGGGTGGCGGGGGGCGTCCTCGGTGAGGGTCCCGGTGGTCTCGTACCGGGTCAGGTTCTGGTGGCGGGCGGTGTCCTCGTAGTGCCGGCGGGCGGCGTCGCCTGCGAGGGCGGCGGCCACGGGCGCCACGGCCAGCACGGCGATCAGCGTCCCCAGACCGAACCAGGCGTGGAGCGTGTCGGTGCGGCGGCGCAGGGGGTTGTACCGCCAGCGCCACAGCAGGGGGCGCGGGGGCGGGCCGGGGGGTGGCTGTGCCGGAGGGATCTCACCGGCCACGTCAGGACTCCTTCCGGTGGCGGGCCACGGGCGGCCGGGTCGGTCAGACCCTTCCGGTGACCGAGGGGTGGTGGTGCGCCGAGGCGAGGAGGCCGGCGGCGCCCCGGACGGCGGCGGTGTGCGGCGACGGGACCTGCTGGACCGCGCAGCCGAGGCTGTCGGGGAGGCCGCGGGTGATGTCGGGGCGCAGCGCGCCGCCGCCGGCCAGGAGGACGCCCCGGCGCAGGGCGGTACGGGTGAGCGCGGTGCGGTCCTGCCGTCGCATCGCGCTCACCATGTCGGCCACCGCCGCGGTGATGTCGCCGGGTGGCGTGCCGTCGGTCAGGTCGATGGTGCCCAGCGCGGTGCGGCGGGCGTCGGTGACCGCGCCGTCCACGAGCAGCACCACCTCGGTGAGGTGGGCGCCGATGTCCACGACGAGCAGCGGCCGGATGTGGTCGGCGCCCGCCGCCAGGGCCACGGCACGGGCACCGGGGACGGTCAGTACGGCGCGCGGGCGGAGGATCTCGACGGCGGTGCGGGCGGCGGCCCGGAAGGCGAGCCCGTCCAGGACCGGCGCCGTGACGACGACCAGCGGGCGGCCGATCCGGGGCAGCCGGTGCCCGAGCAGCCGCTCCAGCATCCGGGCCGTACCGGGGGTGTCGACGATGGTGCCGCGCTGGATGGGGTGGATGGCGCCGGTGCCCGGGAAGGTCACGGTGGGCACGTCGAGGACCATGCCCCGCCCGGCGATCCACGCGCGTGTGCGGGCGCTGCCCAGGTCGAGAGCGATACCTGAGCAGCGCCGGCACGGCGGCCAGTGCCGGTGCCGTACCGGTGCCGGGAGGGAACGCCTGATCACGGTCACCGGCCGGCCTCCCTCACCTGCTGGCAGCGCCCGCAGTAGCGGGCCTGGGGGACGATCAGCAGGCGGTGGCGTTCGACGGCGCGGCGGCACAGGTGGCAGGTGCCGTACTGCCCGGAGTCCATCCGGGCGAGCGCCGCCTCGACGTCGGCGAGCACCATGCGGGCGGACGCCGCGAGTTTGACGCCCACCTCGATCCGGGCGGCGTCCGCCTCCCGGCGCCGGTCGTCGGCACGGTCGGAGGAGTAGGCGGCGAACTGCCGCAGCTGCTCCTGCCGGAACAGCCGCTGCTCGTGCAGGTTCTCGCGCAGCACGGCGAGGTCCTCGACAGCGAGGACCGTGTCGCGCTCGCCGATGGTCTGGTGGGTCACCACTGCACCCCTTGGGCAGAGCGGGAGGGGAGGACGGACGGGGTCAGGCGCGGCGCTGGCAGCCGACGCAGTACCGGGTGTGCGGGAGGATCTCCAGCCGCTCCGGCGGTACGGCCTTGGAACAGCCCAGGCAGGTGCCGTAGGTGCCGTCCTCGATCCGTGCGAACGCCTCGTCGATCTCCGTCAGGACACGCTTGATGGCGTCCTTCTGGTTGGACATCAGGTGGTCGCCGGGACTCTGCCCCGTTTCGTCGAGGGCCTTGAGCTGTGCCAGCCGGGTCGAGCGGGCGTGTTCGAGGCGCTGACGGACCTCGTCGGCGGCCGGGTGGGCGGAACGGGGTTCGGTGCGGGGCAGGTCGAGCGACACGGACGGTCCTCCTCGGTGACATACGGGTGATGTCTCCACCCTCACCCGTTTCCGTCCCGGCGCCCATTGGGCGCGGTACCCATCTGTGCGGGGTCCGAGGACCCACCCCGTGCCGCATGGGTCGGGTGGGCCGTGGGAAATGGGGCACGGGGCCCATCGACGTGAGGGCCGCCCCTGGTGCACGCTGGCCGGTGTCCGCCGGGACAAAAAAGGGGGCCGCGGCCGCGTTCGGGGGTGCGGTGACCGACAGTAGAGGCAGACGAGAAAGAGGAAGGCGTGACCTCCGTGTCCCTGTACTGGCGGATCTTCGGGCTCAACGCGGTGGTGCTGGGTGGTGCCACCGCGCTGCTGCTGTGGGCTCCGGTGACCGTGTCCGTTCCGGTGCTGCTGACCGAGGCGGTGATCCTGGTGGGCGGCCTCGGCGTCATGCTCGTCGCCAACGCCGCCCTGCTGCGCATCGGCCTCGCCCCGCTGGACCGGGTGACGCGGCTGATGACCACCGTCGACCTGCTGCGTCCCGGTCAGCGGCTGCCCGTGCGCGGTGGCGGTGAGGTCGCCGAACTGGTCAGCACGTTCAATTCGATGCTGGAGCGGCTGGAGGGGGAACGCGTCGCGAGCAGCGCCCGCGCCATCCTCGCCCAGGAGGGCGAGCGGCGTCGTATCGCCCAGGAGCTGCACGACGAGGTCGGGCAGAGCATGACCGCCGTGCTGCTGGCCCTGAAGCGGGCGGCCGACGAGGCGTCTCAGCCGCTGCGCGGTGAACTCCAGCAGGCGCAGGAGATCACCAGGGAGAGCCTGGACGAGGTCCGCCGGCTGGTGCGCCGGCTGCGTCCGGGCGTACTGGACGATCTGGGCCTGGTCAGCGCGGTCACCTCGCTGGCCACCGAGTTCGCCACGCACACCGGGCTGCGCGTGCTGCGCCGTTTCGACTCCGATCTGCCCGCTCTCGACCACGAGACGGAGCTGGTGATCTACCGGGTGGCGCAGGAGAGCCTGACCAACGCCGCGCGGCATGCCGAGGCGCGGTGCGTGGAGGTGATCCTGCGCGCCGCCGACGGGTGCGTCGTCCTCGAGGTGGGCGACGACGGCCGCGGCATCGGGGCCGCGCGCGAGGGCGCCGGGCTCCGCGGGATGCGGGAACGGGCCCTGCTGATCGGGGCCGGGCTGGACATCGCAGGCCCCGACGAGACCTCCGCGCCACCGGCCGGTACCCGGATCCGGCTGACCGTGCCCACCGTCAGGAAGCAGTCATGAACCACCAGGACACCCACGACGGCCACCGGACGGACACCACGATCCGGATCCTGCTCGCCGACGACCACGCGCTGGTGCGGCGCGGCGTGCGGCTCATCCTCGACCGGGAGCCGGACCTGGAGGTGGTCGCCGAGGCGGGTGACGGTGCGGAGGCGATCGCCATGGCCCGCACCCACGACGTCGACCTGGCCGTCCTGGACATCGCCATGCCGCGGCTGACCGGCCTGCAGGCCGCCCGCGAGCTGACCGCGCTGAAGCCGGGGCTGCGCATCCTGATGCTGACGATGCACGACAACGAGCAGTACCTGTTCCAGGCGCTCAAGGCCGGGGCCGGCGGTTATGTGCTGAAGTCCGTCGCGGACCGCGATCTGGTCGCCGCCTGCCGGGCAGCGATGCGGGACGAGCCGTTCCTCTACCCGGGCGCGGTGACCGCCCTGATCCGCAACTACCTCGACCGGGTCCGGCACGGCGAGGAGGCGCCCGAGCAGTTGCTGACCCCGCGCGAGGAGGAGGTGCTCAAGCTCGTCGCCGAGGGCCACTCGTCGAAGGAGATCGCCGAGCTGCTGTTCATCAGCGTCAAGACGGTGCAGCGGCACCGTGAGAACCTGCTGCACAAGCTGGGGCTGCGGGACCGCCTCGAACTGACCCGTTACGCCATCCGCGCCGGGCTCGTCGAGCCTTGACCGCCGACCGGCGGGGGCACACCGCCCGCCTTCCGTTCCGGGCCGCCGCGGCCCTCGCCGCGTTCGCGGCCGTGCTGCTGACCCTCGGGTTCACCCACAGCGTGGAACTCGTCCCCGCCGCCGCCTCGTCCGTCCCCTCGGCGTACGAGTCCGACACCCGTCCGTACGGCGACGACGCCTACGTCGGTGCCCGCACCCTGCTCACCAGGCCGGAGCGGGACGCCGGTGAGCGGACGGTACCCGCCGGTCATCTGCTCTTCACCGCGGCGCACACGCCGCCGGTTCCGCCCCGTCCGGCGCGGCCCGCGCCGGTGGCCGGGCACGCGCCGCCCGCCGCCGCGCACATGCCGTCGGACCTGGGGCGCGCCCCGCCCCTGACCTCCAGCACCTGAGATTCCCCTCTTCCTCTTTTCCGCGTGCCTGCTGGAGGCATCTGTGAAACGTCCCGCCCGCGTCAGGGCGTTGTTCGCGCTCGCCGTGATCGCCGCATCCGTGTTCATCGCCGTCACCGTCCCGGTCCGTCTGGGCCTGGATCTGCGGGGCGGCACCCAGATCGTGCTGGAGACCCGTTCCACCGAAACCGTGAAGGCCGACGGGGAGGCCACCGACCGCACCCTGGAGGTGCTGCGCGGCCGGGTCGACGCGCTCGGTGTCGCCGAACCGGGCATCGTCCGCTCCGGGGACAACCGGATCATCGTCGAACTGCCCGGCGTGCAGGATCCGCGCAAGGCCGCCGATGTCCTCGGCCGTACCGCGCAGCTCTCCGTGCACCCGGTGCTCGGCGCCGCCGCCGCTTCCGACGAGGCGCGGGCGGAGGGCGAGCGCGTCCTGCCCGACGAGCAGTCCGGTGAACGGCTCCGGCTGGCCGCCGCGTCGCTGACCGGCCAGGACGTCAAGGACGCCGAGGCCCTCTTCGACCAGCAGAGCGGCGCCGGCTGGCACGTCACCGTGGACTTCGAGGACGGCGAGGGCTGGGCCCGGCTGACCGGTGAGGCCGCCTGTCACCCGGCGGGCGACCCGCAGCGCCGGGTCGCGATCGTGCTGGACGACAAGATCATCTCCTCGCCCCAGGTCGACCCGTCCGTCGCCTGCGGCGCGGGCATCACCGGCGGGTCCACCCAGATCACCGGTTCCTTCACCAGCGACGAGGCCAAGGAACTCGCCCTGCTGGTCAAGGGCGGCGCCCTGCCGGTGCCGGTCGAGACGGTGGAGCAGCGGACCGTCGGTCCGACCCTGGGCGCGGAGGCCATCGAGGCCAGCGCGTGGGCGGCCGTCGTCGGCACCGCCCTGACCGCGCTCTTCATCATCGTCGTCTACCGGCTGATGGGTGTCCTGGCCACCCTGGCCCTGCTCTGCTACGGCCTGATCTCGTACGCCGGTCTGGCGGCCCTCGGCGCGACCCTGACCCTGCCCGGTCTGGCCGGTTTCGTCCTGGCCATCGGTATGGCGGTGGACGCCAACGTGCTGGTCTTCGAACGGGCCCGGGAGGAGTACGGCGCCCGCAACCGGCCCAGCGGCCGCTCGGCCCTGACCGCCGGCTTCAAGGGCGCCTTCAGCGCCATCGCGGACTCCAACATCACCACGCTGATCGCGGCGGCGCTGCTGTTCGTGCTCGCCTCCGGTCCGGTGAAGGGCTTCGGTGTCACGCTGGGCATCGGTGTCCTCGCGTCCATGATCAGCGCCCTGGTGATCACCCGGGTGCTGGCCGAGTTCGCCGTGGCCCGCACGTGGGTGCACCGCCGGCCGGGGTTCACCGGTCTGGCCTCCATCGGCCGGGTCCGTACGTACCTCACCCGCCGCGACCCGCAGCTGATGCGGCGTCCGCGCCGCTGGCTGGCGGTGTCCGCGGTCGTGCTGACCGTCGCCGCCGCCGGCATCGTGGTACGCGGACTGAACTACGGTGTGGAGTTCACCGGCGGCCGTCTGATCGAGTACTCCACCGGCACCGCCGTCGACCCGGACCGGGCCCGGGAGGCCCTGGCCGACGCCGGATTCCCGCAGGCGGTCGTGCAGTCCTCCGGGGACGACAAGCTGACGGTGCGCACCGAGGAGCTGACCAACGCGGAGGCGGCCGAGGTCGCCGACGCCGTCGCCGAGGTCGGTGGCGGGGCGGAGAAGGTCCGCGACGAGCTGATCGGCCCGAGCCTCGGCGACGAGCTGCGGCGCAACGCTCTGATCGCGCTCGGTCTGGCGCTCGGCGCCCAGTTGCTGTACCTGGCCTTCCGGTTCCGCTGGATGTTCGGTACGGGTGCGGTGGCCGCCCTGGCGCACGACGTGGTGATCCTCACCGGCGTCTTCGCCTGGCTGGGCAAGCCGATCGACGGCGTGTTCCTGGCCGCGCTGCTCACCGTGATCGGTTACTCGGTGAACGACTCCGTGGTGGTCTTCGACCGGATCCGCGAACTGTGGCGGAAGGACGGCAAGGCGCCTCTGGCCGAGGTGACCAACCGGGCGATCCTGCAGACGGTGCCCCGTACGGTCAACACCGGTATCGGCGTGATCTTCATCCTGGCCGCGCTGGCTCTGCTGGGCGGTGACTCGCTCACCGACTTCGCGCTCGCCCTGCTGATCGGCATGCTCGTGGGCACGTACTCGTCGGTCCTGACCGCTTCGCCGCTCGCCATCGAGCTCGAGGCGTTCGCCGGTGACCGCAAGGGCGGCCGGGGCGGTTCCGGACGGGCGAAGTCCGGCGCCGGGCGGGTGAAGTCCGACGCCGGGCGGGTGAAGTCCGACGCCGGGCGGGTGAAGTCCGGCGCCGGGGGGCGCTCGGGCAGCCGGGCCGAGGCCACCGGCAAGTGACACCGCAAGCGCCGCCGGCCCCTTCCCGGGGCCGGCGGCGTGCGCGCGGGACCTACGCCACCGCCGACTCCCCCGGCTGCTCCTCGAACTGGGTGCGGTACAGCTCGGCGTAGCGGCCGTCGGCGGCCAGCAACTGCTCGTGCGTGCCACGTTCCACGATCCGGCCGGCCTCGACGACCAGGATGAGGTCGGCGGCGCGGACGGTGGACAGCCGGTGGGCGATCACCACCGCCGTCCTGCCCTCCAGCGCCTCCGTGAGCGCCTCCTGCACGGCCGCCTCGGAGGTGTTGTCCAGGTGTGCGGTGGCCTCGTCGAGGATGACGACGCGCTGGCGGGCCAGCAGCAGCCGGGCGATGGTCATGCGCTGGCGTTCGCCGCCGGAGAGCCGGTAGCCGCGTTCGCCGACCACCGTGTCCAGGCCGTCGGGCAGGGCGCGCACGAGGGCGTCGAGGCGGGCCCGGCCCAGGGCGTCCCACAGCTCGGTCTCACCGGCGTCCGGCCGGGCCAGGAGCAGGTTGGCACGCACCGTCTCGTGGAAGAGATGACCGTCCTGGGTAACCATGCCGAGAGTGGCGCGCAGGGAGGCGGCGGTCAGGTCGCGGACGTCGACGCCGCCCACGCGTACGGCGCCGGAGTCGACGTCGTACAGCCGTGGCAGCAGCTGGGCGACGGTCGACTTGCCCGCGCCGGAGGAGCCGACGAGGGCTACGGTCTGCCCGGGTTCGGCACGGAAGGAGATGCCGTGCAGGACTTCGTCACCGCCGCGCGGGTCGAGGGAGGCGACCTCCTCCAGGGAGGCCAGGGAGACCTTGTCGGCGGACGGGTAACCGAAACGGACGTCGTCGAACTCGACGGAGACCGGGCCCTCGGGCACGTCCCGCGCGTCCGGCTTCTCCCGGACGATCGGCTCGAGGTCCAGGACCTCGAAGACCCGCTCGAAGCTGACCAGCGCGCTCATCACCTCCACCCGTGCCCCGGCGAGCGAGGTGAGCGGCGCGTACAGCCGGGTCAGCAACAGCGCCAGCGCCACGACGGCGCCCGGTTCCAGGGTGCCGCCGAGGGCGAGCAGGCCGCCGAGGCCGTAGACCAGGGCGAGGGCGAGGGCGGAGACGAGGGTCAGCGCGGTGATGAACACCGTCTGCGCCGTGGCCGTACGGACGCCGATGTCCCGTACCCGGCGGGCGCGCAGCGCGAACTCCGCGGACTCCTCCTCGGGACGTCCGAACAGTTTGACCAGGGTGGCGCCGGGTGCGGAGAACCGCTCGGTCATACGGGTGCCCATGGCCGCGTTCAGGGTGGCGGCCTCGCGCTGCATTCCGGCCATACGGCGGCCCATGCGGCGGGCCGGGATCACGAACACCGGCAGCAGGACCAGCGCGAGCAGGGTGATCTGCCAGGACAGGGTGAGCATCACGGCGAGGGCGAGCACGAGGGTGACCAGGTTGCCGACCACGGTCGACAGGGTGTTGCTGAAGGCCCGCTGGGCGCCGATGACGTCGTTGTTGAGACGGGAGACGAGCGCTCCCGTACGAGTGCGTGTGAAGAACGCGACCGGCATCCGCTGCACATGGTCGAAGACCGCTGTCCGCAGATCGAGGATGAGTTCCTCGCCGAGGGCCGCCGACAGTCTGCGTCCGAGTACGCCCAGGGCCGCCTCCACGACCGCGATCAGCGCGATCAGCAGGGCCAGGCGCACCACCGTGGCCTCGTCGCCGCCCGAGACGATGGTGTCCATGACGCGCCCGGCGAGTACGGGGGTGGCCACGGCGAGCGCCGCGGTCGCCGTGCCGAGGAGCACGAACAGGATCAGACGGCGGCGGTGCGGGCGGGCGAAGGCTCCGATGCGGCGCAGCGTCGCCCTGGTGAGGGGGCGGTGTTCGTCCTCGGCGGTCATGACGCCGCGCAGCTGTGTCCACGCTGTGGTCTCCATGCTCATGAACACGAAGGTAGAACCTCGAGCATGATTGAGGTCAAGGACGGTCCGGTCCCGCTCCCCCGGCCGCTGCCCGGCCGTAAGCGGGCGTCCGGGCCGGTGCAACCCGCCGTTGGCGCGCGGCGGTCAGGCTCGGTGGACGTGACGGGGACGATCCGCCGGGTCCTGTGCGTGCTGCCGCTGCTGCTCGTGACCGTGGTCGCGGTGCGGCACCGGTCGGTGCTGGCCGAGGGTTTCGCCCAACTGGCGACCGCCCGGTGGCCCTGGCTGCTGGCCGCGGCGGGCGTGACCTGTCTGACCTGGGTGGCGGCCGCGTGCACCCGGCAGGGCGCGGTGCTCGAACGGCTGCCCCGACGGCGGCTGCTGGCCACGCAGTTCGCGGCGGGCGCGGCGAATCATCTGCTGCCGACGGGGCTGGGCGCGAGCGCGGTCAATCTGCGGTTCATGACGGTGTGCGGGCTGTCGCCGGCCCGCTCCTCGGCCGCCCTGGCGCTGTATCTGCTGGCGGAGTCCGTCGGCCGGGTGGGGCTGCTGGCGGCCCTGCTCGTGGTGTTCCCCGGCGCGCTGCGGTTCGGTTCCCTGCTGCCCGAGGGGGCGTTCGGTCCGCTGCTGCTCGCGGTCGGCGCGGTGCCGGCCGTCGCGGCGGGCGCGCTGGTGGCCGTACGGCGACTGCGGCGGGCGGTGGGCGCGTTCCTGCGGACGGCGCTGGGCGAGGCGAGGTCGGTGCACGCCCTGCCCTCCCGGGCGCTGGCGCTGTGGGGCGGGGCGCTGGCCTTCCCCGCGCTGCAGGCGACCGCGCTGGTGCTGGTGGGCCTGGCGTTCGGGCTGCCGGTGCCGCCGGCGCACATGGCGGTGGCGTATCTGGCGGCGACGGTCGCGGTGGCGCTGGTGCCGACTCCGGGCGGGATCGGCTCGGTGGAGGCGGCGCTGGTCGTGGCGCTGGTGGCGGTGGGCGGGGCCGCCGCGGCGGCCACGGCGGTGGTGCTGGTCTTCCGGGTCATCACGGTGTGGCTGCCGCTGCTGCCGGGGGCGCTGACCCTGGGCGCGCTGGTGCGGCTGAAGGTGATCTGACCAGCGGGGTGAGGCCGGGTCCGGTACGAACCGCCCTGCGGGATACGGCAGGATGAGCGATCGCGCCGACCGCGGTCAGGGACGGTCGGCGCGACGTACCTCCCGTAGAACTCGAACAGGTGACGACACGTGACACGACTTCACATACGGCCCCCGGCCAGGACGTTCGCCGAGGGTGAGCGGTGACCCGCACGCTCACCGGCCACGACCTGGTGTACGCCGGCATCGCCCTCGCGGCCGGCCTGCTGGCGGCGTTCCTGCTGCGGATGCTGCTGCGCTGGCTGGGCCGGCACGCGGACCGCACCCGCTGGCGCGGGGACGACGTCCTCGTGGACGCGCTGCGCATGATCGCGCCGTGGGCGGCGATCGCGGGCGGCGCGGCCTCCGCGGCGGCGGCGCTGCCGCTGACCCGGACCGTGCAGCACAACGTCAACCAGACGCTGACGCTGATGGTCATCTTCGCCGCGACGATCTCGGCGGCCCGGGTGGTGGCGGGGCTGGTGCGCTCGGTCACCCAGTCCCGCTCCGGTGTCGCCGGGTCGGCGACCATCTTCATGAACATCACCCGGATCCTGGTCCTGGCGATCGGTTTCCTGGTGGGGCTGCAGACACTGGGCATCTCGATCGCCCCGCTGCTCACCGCCCTCGGCGTCGGCGGTCTGGCGGTCGCGCTGGCACTGCAGGACACGCTCGCCAACCTGTTCGCGGGCATCCACATCCTCGCCTCCAAGACCGTGCAGCCGGGTGACTACATCCGGCTGAGCAGCGGCGAGGAGGGCTACGTCGAGGACATCAACTGGCGCCAGACGACCGTGCGCGAGCTGTCCAACAACCTGGTGGTCATCCCGAACGGCCAGCTCGCCAAGACGAACATGACCAACTTCATGCGTCCCGAACAGCAGCTGACCATCCTGGTGCAGGCCGGGGTGTCGTACGACAGTGACCTGGAGCAGGTGGAGCGGGTCACCATGGACATCGTCGCCGAGGTGATGACGGAGATCACCGGCGCGGTGCCGGAGCACGAGCCCGCGGTGCGTTTCCACACCTTCGGGGACTCCCGTATCGGCTTCACCGTCATCCTGGGCGTCGGCGAGTTCAGCGACCAGTACCGGATCAAGCACGAGTTCATCAAGCGCCTGCACCGCCGCTACCGCGAGGAGGGCATCCGCATCCCGTCGCCGGCGCGCACGGTGGCGCTCCAGCAGGGCTCCGTGGTGTTCCCCCAGCAGCGCGGCACGGACTCCGCGCCGGACGACATGACCACCACCCGGCCGATCTGAGCCCACCGCCCGGGTGATCTCCCGCCGCGCCGCGAGGACCGTGGCGGGAGCAAGGATCCGTCTTCCGGATCCTGCCGAGCCGAGCGGGGTCCGGCACGCGCGTCTGCGGCGTCGCCTCGCGCCGGCCCGGGCCGGAAGACGGGCCCTGGGCCGGAAGTCGGCGCGGACCCCTGTCGAGCCGCGGGCGGTCACGAGATATCTTGATGTCGAGCAATGTTGCAGACGTGGAGCGGAGCACCCGGTGACTGACTCGACCATCATCTATACGCACACTGACGAGGCCCCGGCCCTGGCAACGTATTCCTTCCTGCCGGTGGTCCGGGCGTACGCCTCGCAGGCGGGTGTCACCGTGGAGACGCGTGACATCTCGCTGGCCGGGCGCATCATCGCCCTGTTCCCGGAGTACCTGGCCGAGGACCAGCGCATCCCGGACGCCCTCTCGGAGCTCGGTGAGCTGGCCAAGACGCCGGCGGCCAACATCATCAAGCTGCCGAACATCTCGGCGTCGATCCCGCAGCTCAAGGCCGCGATCGCCGAGCTGCAGGGCCAGGGCTACGCACTTCCGGCCTACCCGGACGACCCGAAGACCGACGAGGAGCGCGACATCCGCGCCCGCTACGACAAGGTCAAGGGATCGGCCGTCAACCCGGTGCTGCGTGAGGGCAACTCCGACCGCCGCGCCCCCGCCTCGGTGAAGAACTACGCCAAGAACCACCCGCACCGCATGGGCGCCTGGACCTCCGAGTCCAGGACCAACGTGGCGACCATGGGCGAGAACGACTTCCGCTCCACCGAGAAGTCGGCCGTCATCGCCGAGGACGGCGCGCTGCGCATCGAGCTGGTCGGCGACGACGGCAGCACCACCGTGCTGCGCGAGTCCGTGCCCGTGCGCAAGGACGAGGTGGTCGACGCCTCCGTGATGCGCGTCGCCGCGCTGCGCGAGTTCCTGACCGCGCAGGTCGCCCGCGCCAAGCAGGAGGGCGTGCTGTTCTCCGTGCACCTGAAGGCCACGATGATGAAGGTCTCCGACCCGATCGTCTTCGGCCACGTGGTGCGCGCCTTCTTCCCGAAGACGTTCGCGCGGTACGGCGAGAAGCTCGCCGCGGCCGGCCTGACCCCGAACGACGGTCTGGGCGGCATCTACAAGGGCCTGGAGTCGCTGCCCGAGGGCGCCGAGATCAAGGCGTCCTTCGACGCCGAGCTCGCCGAGGGTCCCCAGCTGGCGATGGTCGACTCCGACAAGGGCATCACCAACCTGCACGTCCCCTCGGACGTCATCGTCGACGCCTCCATGCCCGCCATGATCCGTACCTCCGGCCACATGTGGGGCCCCGACGGCCAGGAGGCCGACACCCTCGCGGTGCTCCCGGACTCCAGCTACGCCGGCGTCTACCAGGCCGTGCTCGACGACTGCCGCGCCAACGGCGCCTACGACCCGTCCACCATGGGCTCGGTGCCGAACGTCGGTCTGATGGCGCAGAAGGCCGAGGAGTACGGCAGCCACGACAAGACCTTCGAGATCCCCACCACGGGTACGGTCCGTCTGGTCGACCAGGCCGGCAACGTCGTCATCGAGCAGGCCGTGTCCGCCGGTGACATCTTCCGCGCCTGCCAGACCAAGGACGCGCCGATCCGCGACTGGGTGAAGCTGGCCGTCACCCGCGCCCGCGCCACCGGCGCCCCGGCGGTGTTCTGGCTGGACGAGACCCGCGCCCACGACGCCAACCTGATCGCCAAGGTCGAGCAGTACCTCACGGAGCACGACACCGAGGGCCTGGACATCCGCGTCCTGAACCCGGTGGAGGCCACCAAGCTGTCGGTGGAGCGCATCCGCCGCGGCGAGGACACCATCTCGGTGACCGGCAACGTGCTGCGCGACTACCTGACCGACCTGTTCCCGATCCTGGAGCTGGGCACCAGCGCCAAGATGCTGTCGGTCGTCCCGCTGATGGCGGGCGGCGGCCTGTTCGAGACGGGCGCCGGCGGCTCCGCGCCCAAGCACGTGCAGCAGCTGGTCAAGGAGAACTACCTGCGCTGGGACTCCCTCGGTGAGTTCTTCGCCCTGGTGCCCTCCCTGGAGCAGTACGCCACGGTCACGGGCAACACCCGCGCCAAGGTCCTCGCCGACACCCTCGACCGCGCCACGGCGACCTTCCTCAACGAGGACAAGTCCCCGACCCGTCGCGTCGGCGGCATCGACAACCGCGGCAGCCACTTCTACCTGTCCCTGTACTGGGCGCGGGAGCTGGCCGCACAGGACGACGACGCGGACCTGGCGAAGGCCTTCGCGCCGCTCGCCGAGACGCTCACCGCCAACGAGGCGAAGATCGTCGAAGAGCTGAACGCCGTCCAGGGCAAGCCCGCCGAGATCGGCGGCTACTACCAGCCCGACCCGGCCAGGGCCGCCGAGGTCATGCGCCCGTCCACCACGTGGAACGAGGCGCTGGCGTCCCTGAGCTGACGCGAGCAGTCGGGTGGCTCCGCCCCGGCCGGCATCACGCCCGGCCGGGGCGGAGCCGTGTCCGCCGGGTGGCGGCTCACCAGTCTCGCGGGGCGATCAGTTCCTCGACGTCGGCGTCGTCGAAGCCGTACGCCCGGGCGACGAACCGGAACTCCCCGCCCATCTCGTCCCGGGCCACCGTCTCGATCTCGCTGCCGGCCGCCTCGAACTCGGCCTCCAGGTCGTTGAACTCCTCGGTGGCGGCGTGGGTCAGGGCGTAGAGCGCGGCGAGGTCCGCGGGGCGTTCCGCCTCGATGCGCTCGCACAGCGCGAGCAGGACGGCCCGGCCACGGTCCACGACGTGGTCGGGGTAGTAGTCGTCCCGGTACAGGGCGCTCAGGAACGGGTGGGCGGTCACCCGCTCGTTGCTGATCGGCATGAAGGGCCTCGCTCGTCGGCGTTGTCAGTGGGATGTGGCACCTTGATCATGCCGTGCACCACTGACAATCCCCCTGGAGCTGCTGAATGACCGATACGCCGCCGTCCTTCGAGTTCCTTCCCGGTGCTCCGGACTCCCCCGTGATCCTCCACGTGCCGCACTCCGCCCGGGAGATACCGGCCGATGTGCGGGCCGGGATCGTGCTGGACGATGCCGGGCTGGAGCGGGAGCTCGATCACATCACCGACTCGCACACCGCCTCGATCGCCGAGGAGGCGGCCCGGGCGGCCGGTGTCGTGCCGTGGCGGTTCGTGAACCGGCTCTCGCGGCTGGTCGTCGATCCCGAGCGGTTCCCGGACGAGCGGGAGGAGATGCTGGCCGTCGGGATGGGCGCGGTCTACACCCGGACCACGCACAAGGACGTGCTGCGGCCCGCCGGCTCCGACCCGGAGCCGCTGATCGAGCGGTACTTCCGGCCGTACGCGCGGGCGATGACGGAAGCCGTCGCCGACCGGCTCGCGGCGACCGGGCGGGCCGTGATCATCGACGTGCACTCCTATCCGAGCGCCCCGTTGCCCTACGAACTGCACGGTGACGGACCACGCCCGGAGGTCTGCCTGGGCACCGACTCCTTCCACACCCCGCCCGGGCTGCTCGACGCCGCCCGCGAGGCGTTCGCGCCGTGCGGGGCGACGGGGCTGGACAGCCCGTTCGCCGGGACGTACGTACCGCTGGAGTTCTACGGCAAGCGGGCGGAGGTGTCCGCCCTGATGGTGGAGATCCGCCGGGACACCTACATGTCGGAACCGGGCGGCCCCGCGGGACGGGGTCTGCCCCGGCTCGCCTCGGCGCTCGCCACCGTGATCGACGCGGCCTCCCGCTGACACCGGCGGCCTCCGCCCCGCGCCCTCGGGACGGCCGTGTCACGCGGCCGGACCGGTTCCCGGGCCCGGAGGCACGGCGCCCGGCGGCCGGACGGGTCTGCGGTGGCGTGCGTCCGGACGCACGGCGGGCCGACGCGCCCCGCGCCGGAACGGCGAGCAGTACGCTCCCGCCACGGGGCGGCTGCGGTTCGTCGCGCGGTGTTCCCGCGCGACGACGCGCACCGCGTGGGGGCGAGGTCCTCCGAAGCCGCGGGCCCGCCCCCGGCGCGCTCAGGCGCGGAGCCACTCCGTGACGACCACGTCGTCGTCGGTGCGCAGGCGCAGGGCGAAGGGACCGGAGGGCGGGGTGACGGTGGTGAAGCGGCCCAGGTCGTCGACGGTGAGCGGGGCGGTGGTCTGCGGACCGCCGAGTACCTCGATGCGGGCCGGCCGGGGCGGCAGCACCTGGCCCATCAGTCCCTCCTCGGTCACCTCGACGTCCAGCGTCACCTCGCCGGCGGTGAAGGTGAGCATGCGCGGCACGTCCGTCGCTCCCCTGACCGGGATGGCGTCGACCAGCGAGTCGAAGGTCAGCTCGGCCACGCGGGCATCGAGGTCGTGCAGCGCGTAGGCGTCGACGGCGATCTGCAGCAGGGCGGGAGGCAGCGGGTCCAGGACGGCTGCCGCCCGCCGGAGTTCCTCCTCCAGCGGCCCGGTGTCGAAGTCCTCGTCGAATCCCGCGTCGTCGTTCCTGTCGTTCCTGTCGTTCCTGTCGTTCACGTCGCCCCCCGTGCCTCGAGCCGGGCCCGCAGCCGGCGCAGACAGCGCTGGCGCAGCGGCCCGATGCTGCCCACCGCGATGTCCAGCGCGGCGGACACCTCCTGATAACTGGGCGGCGGCGAGGCGATCAGCACCCGCAGCAACTGCCTGCACCGATCGCCCAGTTCCTCGAACTCCTGCCACAGCCGCCGCACGCGTTCGCTCTGCGCCGCCGCCTCCTCCGTCTCCAGCAGCGACTGTTCCGGCGCACCGTCCTCGCTGACCCGGTCCAGCAGCTGCGGATCGTCCGTCAGCATCAGCCGGCGCGCGTTCCTGTGCACCTTCAGGCACTCGTGCCGCGCGGTACTGGCCAGCCAGGAGCCCGTCTTGTCGGGTTCCCGGATCCGCCCCAGGTGCTGGGCGAAACGGAACCACACCGTCTGGTAGACCTCGTGCGCGTCGGCGTCGGAGAGCCGGTGCGCGCGCACCACGGACCACACCAGTGGGCCCAGCCCTTCCACGATCGCCTTCCAGGCCGCCGCGTCGCCGTCGACAGCGGACCGGACCAACGCGCCGACCTCAGTACGCTCCACGGTCCCACCCCTCGTGTACGGCACGTCATCGTACGCCGTGGAGGGGACGGCTCCGGTCCTCATGCCCGTGCCGAGGGTGGTGAGACCCGCACCGGGCGCCAGGTGGGTGGAAGGAGCGCCGGGACGTGCGCCCCGCGCACTTGCGCGTACTCGGAGTTGGCGTCGAGCAGTTGCCGGCGGGCCTTGCGCGGGTCGGTCTCCGCCTGCGCGGTCATGTGGGCGGCGACCATGCCGACGGCGACGGGGGTGGCGAACGAGGTCCCGCTCCACTGGGCGAGCCCCTCGAACATCACCTGGTCCGGCTTGCCGGAGCCGCCGTCCTCGCTCAGTACGCCGGTGTGGCGCGGGTCGTGACACGTGCAGGCGTACGTGAAGCCGTAGCGGCAGGCGTCGTAGGTGGAGTGCTGGTACACGTAGGGGACGGGCGTCTCGAAGCCGGTGAGGGCGCTGACGAGACGCTCACCGGGCGCATAGGCCTTCACCCAGCCGCCGTGGTTGCTGAAGCAGGCGCCGAACTCGCCGTCCCCGCGCAGCGCGCCGACGGACAGCACGGCGTTCTCGTAGCCGGGCAGATCGGCGTAGGCGGCGGGCCAGAAGGGTGTGGCGCTGCCGTTGTTACCGGCGGCGGCGACCAGCAGGGTGGGCTGCTCGCGCAGTTCCCGCATGAAGGCGTCGACGCCGAGGAGTCCGTCGGTACGGCCGTTGGAGGTTCCGGCGGAGAGGCTGATGACGTCGGGCCAGCCGCCTTGGTCGACCGCTTCGAAGAGCTTCTCGCCGAACTCGGACTCCAGGATGGCGCCCGCGTCGTTCAGCGTGCCGCGGACGGTGATGTCGGTGCCGGGGGCGACGGCGGCGACCAGCCCGGCGATGAACGTGCCGTGCCCGCAGTACTGCTTCAGCACGCCGTCGTCGCCGCACTCCTCGGCCTGGGCGTCGCCCCGGGTGTGCGCGAGCAGCGGGTAGGAGCGGTGGTCGTGCATGAGTCCGGTGTCGATGACGAGCACGGCGACGGCGGTGTCCGGGTCGTGGACGGCGTCGGCGGTGGCCGGGTTGGGCCGTGTGCCTCGCGGTACGGGCACGGGCTCGTCGCCCGGACAGGCGTTGACGGCGATCGACACCACGTGGTTGCGGCTGATCAGCCGGCGTCCGGCACGGCCCTCGGCGGACGACAGGGCACGCAGCGCTCCCGCGACCGCCGGGTCGCCGCTGCCGTCGCCCTGGCCGGGGTCGGCGACCCGGATGCGGGTGATGCCCGAGCGGTTGGTGCCCGGACCCGTCCGGCGCACCTGGTCCGGGGGGAGACCGGCGAACGTGGTGAAGTGCTGTCGCACGGTGTCCTCGACGACGCGGGCCTCCTCTCCGTCACGGGCGAGGACCACACCCTTCTCGTAGAGGAACTCGCCCGCGTCGTCCGGCCCCATCGCCAGGGGGACGCCGGGCATCGAGCGCTGGATCTGTGCGAACTGCTCGCGGAATCGCTGTGGTGCCATGGCATGTCCTCCACTGGTGCGACGGCGGCCGGTGCCGCGGAGCTGTCGTGTATGCAGAGTCGTGGAGCGGGTGTTTGATACAACGTGACACCTGTGAGGCGTGGTTGCGGACCACTACCATCGTGGGGTGACAGCGGGAAGCGACACGGTGCTGGAACTGCTGCCGATGGTGTTCGCCGCCCCGGGTGAGGCGTTGGCGAGGGCGGAAGAGGTACTGGGCGACCGTCCACCGCCCCTGCACGCCTCCGTCGCCCATCAGGTGATCGGCATCTGGCAGCGGGACTTCGGCGACATGCGGCTGGCCCTGGCCCATCTGCGGCGGGCCCGGGCCTGGGCGGCGCGCGCGGACTCGGCCGAGCGGGAGGCGGACGTCCTCGCCACGCTCGGGGTCGCGCTGGTGCACGCGGGGCGCACCCGGCAGGGCATGGACGCGCTGCGGCGGGGCGTCGAGCGCGGCACCGGACACACCCGCGCGCGGGTGCTGTTCCGCCGGGCGTACTCGTGGTGGGTGCTGGGCCATCACAAGGAGGCCCTGGAGGACGTACGGCGGGCCATTCCCGTACTGCGGCAGGCCGAGGACGTGATCTGGACGGCGCGGGCGCTGACGCTGCGGGCGACGGTGCATCTGGCGCTGGGTTCGGTGGAGCGGGCGGACGCCGACTTCACGGCGGCCGAGGCGCTGTGGGACACCACCGGCCAGGAGCACGACAAGGCGGACGCGGTGGAGAGCCGGGGGCTGGCCGCGTTCCGTTCGGGTGACGTCCCGGCGGCGCTGCGGCTGCTCGACGAGGCGGAGGAGCGGTACGCCAAGCTCGGCACGCCGACGTTCATGCTGAACATCCGGCGCTGCGAGGTGCTGATGGCGGCCGGTCTCGCCGCGGAGGCGCTGGCCGAGGCGGACGCGGCGCTCCGGGCGCTGGACGGGATCGGCGGGCAGTCCACGCGCAAGGCGGAACTGCTGCTGGCCGCCGCGCGGGCGGCCCGGCTGGCCGGCGAGCCGGGGACCGCGATCGCCCGCGCGGCGCTCGCGGTGCGGCTGTTCGCGGGGCAGCGGCGCATCTGGTGGGAGACGCACGCGCGGCTGGTGCTGATCGGGGCCCGGCACGCGGCCGGACGCGGTTCGGGCCGGCTGGTCGCGGACGCGGCGGCGGTGGCGGAGAAGCTGGCCGCGCTCGGCGCCCCGGCCGCCCCGGAGGCGTCCCTGCTCACGGGCCGGATCGCACTGGACCTGGGCTGGACGGCGGACGCGGAGCGGCATCTCGCGGTCGCCGCGCGGAGCAGACACGGCGGGCCGCCGCTCGCGCGGATGACGGGCTGGGCGGCGCAGGCGCTGCGCGCGCGGGCCGCCGGTTCCGAGCGGGGCGTGCTGGAGGCCTGCCGGCGCGGTCTCGACGTGCTCGACGACCACCGGATGACGCTGGGCGCCTCCGAGCTGCGGGCCCGCGCCACCGCGCAGGGCGCGGAGCTGGCCGCCCTCGCGCAGAAGGCCAGTCTGGTCTCGGGCGGGCCGCGACGGCTGCTGGTGTGGAGCGAACGCTGGCGGGCCACCGCGCTGTCCGCACCGCCCACCCGGCCGCCGGCCGACCCGGCGCTGCTCAGCGGCATGACCGCCTACCGGGAGATCGCCGCCCGCGCGGAGGAGGCCCGCATGGAGGGCAAGCCGGTGCCGGCCCTGGAGCGGGACCAGCGGCGACTGGAACGGGAGATCCGTTCCCGGACGCTGCACATGCGCGGCGAGGCCCCCGACGACGGGGACCGCTTCGACGTCGGCCGGCTGCTCGGGCGGCTGGGTGACAGTGACGACGGGCAGCTGGTGGAGCTGGCCGTGCTCGACGGACGGGTGCAGGTGCTGCTGTGCGGGCGGGGACGGGTGCGGCGGTTCGAGGCAGGGCTGCTGGCGGCGGCGGAGACCGAGGCCGAGCATGTGCAGGCGGGGCTGCGGCGGCTGGCGCATCCGGGGGCGCAGGCGCGGCTGCCGGTGGTGGAGGCCGCGGGCCGGCGGCTGGAGGAGCTGCTGCTGGGTCCGGCCGCGGCGCATCTCGGTGACGGCCCGGTGGTGATCGTGCCGCCGGGGCGGCTGCACCGGGTGCCGTGGGCGCTGCTGCCCTCGCTGCGGGAGCGGGTGCTGAGCGTGTCGCCGTCGGCGAGCAGCTGGCTGCGCGCGAAGGAGACGGTGCCGCCGCCCGGGGGCCGCCAGGTGCTGGTACGCGGTCCGGGTCTGGCGACGGGCGGCGCGGAGGTGTCCGAGCTGGCCGACCGCTACGGCGGTGCGACCGTCCTGGAGTACGACGACGCGACGGTGCCGCGCGTGCTGCGGGAGCTGGACGGGGCGGGACTGGCGCACATCGCCGCGCACGGCGCGTTCCGCGCGGACGGCCCGCTGTTCTCGTCCCTGCGGATGGCCGACGGACCGCTGATCGTGCACGACTTCGAGCGGCTGGACCGCAGCCCGTACCGCATCATCCTGTCCTGCTGCGACACCGCACGGTTCGCCACGGTGGGCGCCGACGAACTTCTCGGCCTGGTCACGGCGTTGCTGCCGCTGGGCACGGCGGGGGTGGTGGCGTGCAGTGCCCCCGTCAACGATGCCGCGGTGGTCCCCCTGATGGTCGCCCTCCACAAGGCCCTCGACACCGGGCTCTCCTTGGCGGAGGCCTTGCGCGATGCCCGTGCCGGCCTTCCGGCCGATGCGTTGCACCGGGCCACGGGGTGGGCCTTCACCGCGTTCGGGGCGGCGTGATCCCGCCGTGGGCGGCTGCGGGTGAGTCGTGGTTGCTCGCGCAGTTCCCCGCGCCCCTTCAGGTGGGTCGGCTGCACCGGCCTAAAGGGGCGCGGGACTGTGTCGATATGCGGCTCCGCCGCGTGGGCGCGAGCAGCCACGGCCCACCCGCAGCCGCTGTCAGGCAGTCTGACGGGGCAAAGCAGCACCCAACCGCGTGTACGCCCCGTACAGGTGATTGCCCACCGTGCGAACGGAAAGGGTGAGGCGTTCCGCGATCTGCCGGTTGCTCAGACCCGCTGCGGCCAGCGTGACGATCTGCCTCTGCCGCGCGGTGAGTTCACCCAGAACCAGGCCCGCAAGCGCCGGCGTGTGGGCGTCTTCGCAGCGTCGGGCGAGAGCGACCGCACGCGTGCGCGCGGTGCGGGCGGCGTGCGGTTCCCGGTGGGCGGAGACGGCCTGGGCGTGCGCCTCCGCGGCGAACAGCAGGAAGCCGCGCCGCTCGAACTCCTCGCCCACCCGGTCCAGTGCGGGTCCGTCGGCCCGCGCGAGGGCGTCGGCGTGGTCGGCGAAGACGCCGGTGAGCCGGCCGGCGGCCCGTTCGGGGGTGCCGAGGCGTACGGCGTCGTACGGGTCGCCGTGCTCTCCGGGAGTCCCCTCCGCGCGGGTGAGTTCCGCGCGGCAGGCCGGGTCTGCGGGGGCGGTGCGCAGGCCCTCGCGTGCCCATGCGGCCGCCTCCCGCAGTGCGCCGCGCAGCCGCGCGTACCGGGCGCGCAGGGCCGCGTACCCGGCCGGGACCGGCATCCCCTCCCCCACGAGCCAGTCCCCGACGGGCGCCGGTACCGCCGCCACGTCGGCCCGTTCGATCCGCCGGGTCAGCTCCGCCGACTCGGCGTCCAGGGCGGGGGCGCACTCCTCGGGTGTGCGGGCGAGCCGGCGGGCGCGCAGCCGGCCGGCCGCGGCCCGGAGGACCGGGCCGTGCAGGGGGTGGGCGAGGCGGATACCGCCGTGGTCGTCGACGTGGACCAGGCCCGCGGTCTCCAGGTGTTCCAGGACGGTGAGGTCCAGGTCGTCCCCGTCGAGCGGCAGGGGTCCGGCGAAGGCGAGGCGGTCGAGCGTCTCGCGTTCCCCGGGGCGGGCGCGGTCCAGGAGGTGGGTGGTGCGTTCGCGTACGGCCGGGGTCAGTGGCAGCGGGCCTCGCCATTCCCAGGTGCCCGGGACCCCGGTGAGCCGGCCGTGTTCGCGCACCGCGGCCAGGAGGTCCCGCAGCAGCCGCAGGTCCCCGTCGCACAGGCGGTGCAGCCGGTTCGCGGTGAGCGGCTCCGGGGTGGGCCCCGCACCCGCCGAGAGCAGCCGCGCGGTGTCCTCCCGGGACAGCGGCGGCAGGGCGAGCCGGGGCAGCAGTTCCCCGGTCCACAGCCGGGACACGGCGGCGGGCACCGGCTCGCCGTCGGTGACGACGACCAGCAGCCGGGTGCGTCCGTGCACGGCGAGCTGGTGGACCAGGGCGGCGGAGGCGTCGTCGAGCAGATGGGCGTCGTCGACGAACAGCGTGCGCACACCGGAGAGTTGCCGCAGGGCACGGTGCAGGGTGACGGGCTCGGGCAGCAGCGGGGCGAAGGCGGCGAAGGGCAGGTGCCGGGTCCCCGGCGTCCCGGTGGCACGGGCGCGGTCGGTGCCCCGCACCGCCTCGGTGACGAGCCGGGTCTTGCCCCGTCCCGCCGGTCCGGTCACCACGAGGCCGCGCCCCGCGCCGGTCAGCGAGCGCCGTACCAGGTCGAGTTCGTCCTCCCGGCCGGTGAACGGCCAGGGCGGCCGAAGGGTCGCCGCGTCCTTCCCGTTCGGCTCGTACGGCCCGGTGGCATCCCGTCGCGAAGTCGTCACGAGAACAGGAGCACCGATACTCAAGCCTGATACAGGGACACTTGAGCAGACCCCGACTCAGGCGCCCCGGCCCGCCGCACGGCAGCCTGTGATCCATGACCGCTCGCCACTGCTCGCTGCCGCCGCAGCCGGCCCCCGCGTATCCGCCGGGTCTGGCCGCCGAGCGGCTCGGCGCGCTGATCGGCGGGCGGCGGCTGTGGGTCAACGGCACCGTGCTGCACTACTGCTTCTTCGGCGGCGACACCGCGGGGTCGGAGATCGCCGTGCCCGGAACCGGGCGGACCCGGTGGGTGCCGTGGGGCGGGGCCGAGAAGCAGCGGGAGGTCGTGCGCGAGTGCTTCGAGGAGTGGCGGGGGCTCGGGCCGGGCCTGACGTTCGCCGAGGTCCGCGACCGCACCGAGGCGGAGCTGCGCATCGGGTTCCAGCTCGGTGACGGCACCTGGTCGGCCGTGGGCAGGGACGCGCTCCGCGTCGGCGTGCACGAGCGCACCATGAACTTCGGCTGGGACCTGACCGCACCGGGTGAACGCGCCACCGTCCTGCACCAGATCGGGCACGCGCTGGGAATGCTGCACGAGCACCAGAGCCCGTACGCCGGTATCCACTGGGACGACGAGGCCGTGTACGCCGAGCTGGCGGGCCCGCCGAACCACTGGAGCCGGGACAGGACGTACCACAACATCCTGCGCAGGCTCGGCCCGGACGAGGTCAACGGCTCCGTCTGGGACCCTCAGTCGATCATGCAGTACGCGTTCCCGTCGGGGCTGATCCTGGAGCCGGAGCAGTACCACGGGGGCGTGTACCCGCCCGGCGCCCTCTCCCCCGCCGACAAGGAGTTCGTGCTCCGCCGGTACCCGCCGGCCGATCCGCCGCGGCCACCCCCGCTGGTGCCGTTCCGTTCGGTGCCGCTGGGTCTGGGCCCCGGTGAGCAGGCGGACTTCCGTATCGATCCGCCGGAGACCCGCGACTACACGGTGGGGACCTTCGGTGACGCCGACCGGGTCGTCGTGCTCTTCGAGGAGCGGGACGGGGAACCCCGCTTCCTCGCCGGCCACGACGACGGAGGAACCGCGCACAACGCGACCATCGCGGCCCGGCTGGTCAAGGGCCGCCGCTATTACGTCCGTGTCCGCCTGTACTCCGCGTGGGGTCCGGGCGAGACGGCGGTCATGTGCTGGTAACGGCACCGACCGCGAACACCAGAGCCATTTCCGGCGCCGGGGGAGCGGCCGGGGGGCGCCGGTCACCTTCGGGGGAGGGTGACCGGCGCCCCCCGGCCCACGCGCGACGAAGGGAGCCGTACCGGATGATTCCGGTACGGCTCCCTTCCGACTTCCGTCGGGACGACAGGATTTGAACCTGCGACCCCTTGACCCCCAGTCAAGTGCGCTACCAAGCTGCGCCACGTCCCGATGCGGTTCGCGCGGTGGACCGCGTGATCACGCAGGTCAACAGTACCGCATCGGGGAGCCGGTCAGCTCCGTACGGCGGGGGCCGCGGGCTCCGGTTCCGGGGTGGCCGGCTGTGCGGCGGCGGGCGTGAGGCGCGCGGTACGGCGGACCGGGACCAGCAGGGCGGCGGCCGCCTTCGCCGCGCAGAGACCTTCGAGGACCAGGCGGCACTCGGTGATGGCGACCGCTTCCTCCACGGTCACCACCCGCACCCGTGAACCACGGTTGCGGATCCGCTCCACCAGCCCCTGGGTCTCCAGCTCTATCAGCGCGGCCCGGATGCCGGCCCTGGTCACGCCGAACTGCTCGGCGAGTTCGTTCTCCACCAGCCGCTGCGCCGGCGCCATCTCGCCGTGCAGGATCGCCTCCCGCAGCTGCCCGAGCGCAAGCTGTTTGGCCTGCTCCCCGGTGCCCGGACGGGCTTGGTTCGGCATGGTTGCCCTCCCTGAGTGAGTGCCTGTCGAACGTAAATCCAGCCAAACAAGATTGTCGACAATTTTGTTCACCGTATTGCGGGGACCGCCCTCGGCGCGTGCATTGTCCTGTCAAAAGGTTGACATGACGCCGGGTCCCCGCAGAAGGTGAGCGGACAGGACACGGACCGGGCCGGAGAGAGGCTTTCATGCTGGACGCACTGGGTGTCGCCGTCGTCGGATTCGGCTGGATGGGGCGGGTGCACACCCAGGCGTACGCACGCGTGCGGCACCACTATCCGCAGCTGGCCCTCCGTCCTGAGCTGGTCACGGTCGCCGAGGAGGTGCCGGGCCGGGCCGAGGAGGCCGCCGCGCAGTTCGGGTTCGCCTCGACGACCCGCGACTGGCGGGAGGTGGCCGCCGATCCCCGGGTGCGGGCCGTCAGCATCACCGCCCCGAACTTCCTGCACCGCGAGATCGGTGTCGCGATGGCCGAGGCCGGCAAGCACATCTGGATCGAGAAGCCGGTGGGCCTGGGCGCGGACGACGCCCGCGCGGTCGCGGACGCGGTCGCCGAGGCCGGGGTCCAGGGGACGGTCGGCTTCAACTACCGCAACGCGCCCGCCGTGGAGGCGGCCCGCGAACTGATCGCCTCCGGTGACATCGGTACCGTCACGCATGTCCGCATCCGGCTCTTCAGCGACTACGCGGCTCATCCCGAAGGTGCGTTGACCTGGCGCTACGAGCGGGAGCGCGGGGGCAGCGGAGTGCTCGGCGACCTGGCCTCGCACGGCGCCGACCTGGCCCGTTTCCTGCTCGGCGACATCGCCTCGCTGACCGCGGACACGGCGGTCTTCGTGCCCGAGCGGGCCCGTCCGGCGGGCGCCACGGCCGGTCACTCCCGCGCGGCGGGCGGGGAACTCGGCCCGGTGGAGAACGAGGACTACGTCAGCTGTCTGCTCCGGTTCGCCTCCGGTGCGCGAGGGGTGCTGGAGGCCTGCCGGGTGTCGGTCGGCGAGCAGAACAACTACGGCTTCGAGGTGCACGGCACCGAGGGCGCCGTGTCCTGGGACTTCCGCCGGATGAACGAACTGGGCGTCAGCCGGGGCACCGGCTACCAGGACCAGCCCGTCAGCACCGTCTACGTCGGTCCGGGCCACGGCGAGTTCGGCGCCTTCCAGCCGGGTGCCGCGAACGCCATGGGCTACGACGACCTGAAGGTGATCGAGGCGTACCGCTTCCTGCGCTCCGTCGCGGAGGGCGTCCCGCACGGCGCCACTCTCACCGACGCCGTGCACAGCGCCACGGTGCTGGACGCGATGGCGCGGTCGGCGGAGAGCGGGGCCTGGGTGACGGTGGACGCGCCGGCCTGACCGGTGGTCAGCGGGCCGCGTCCGCCCGGCGGCCCAGCCACACCTTGACCGGCACCAGCCACCACCACATGGCGCCGGGCCCCATGACCAGGGCCAGCGGAATGGTCACGAGGAACACCACCACCGTCGCCCCCAGGTCGATGGCGGAGAGCCTCTCGTCCCGTACGGGAGCGGCCCCGCCGCGCAGCCAGGGGCGCCGGGCGACGAGGGCGGCCAGCGCCAGGTGGACGGCGCCGAGCGAGGCGACCGCCGCCGCGTAGACGACCACCGAAACGCGTTGGTCGCCGTACTCGGAGACCAGCGCGGTCGGGAACGGCAGCAGTGCCGCGAGGCCCAGACCGAGCACGGTCAGCGAGATCACCTGCCCGTCCACCTGCCGGACCGTGCGGAAGATCGCCCGGTGGTCGCGCCAGAAGCCGGCCAGCACCGCCAGGCTGATCGCGTAGGCGCCCAGGTTGGGCAGCACGTCGCCCAGGGCCCGGTGGAATTCCCCGGAGTCCAGCCCCCGCGGTACGGAGACGTCCAGGACGAGCAGGGTGATGGCGATGGCGAACACGCCGTCGGCGAGCGCGATCAGCCGCTCGGGCCCGCCTTCCGGGGTCGGATTCCTCATGCGCACGACGGTAGGCAGACCCGGCACCGCCCAGCGGGATACACGCCCGGCCCGTCACCCCGCCATCGTCGGGGGCGGCATGTTGTAGGGGGTCACGACCTGGACGGCGGAGGGGAGGGTGGGCCCGGCGGGCGGCAGGGCGCCGTGGGCGCGCATCACCAGGCGGCAGGCCTCGCGCAGGTCGTGCCGCAGGTCGTGGTGGAGCACGGCGGACAGCCGGTGCTCGCGCAGCAGCCGGGTGTTGTCGTGGTCGAGGTCGTGCGCGACGAACACGGCGCACTCGCGTCCGGCGTCCTCGAAGGCGCGCAGGGTGGCGATGTTGCCGCCGCCGATCGAGTAGACCGCGCGGATCTCCGGGTCGCGTTCCAGGGCGGCCCGGACCAGGTCGTACTGCGTGGCGTCCAGGCCCTGTCCCTCGGCGATCTCGACGAGGGACCGCCCCGGGTGCCGGGCGCGCATGGTGCCGCGGAAGCCCATCTCGCGCTCCTCCTCGTTGCGGAAGGAGCCGCTGGAGAGGCTGGTGAGCACATTTCCGGGGCGGTCGCCCAGCCACTGCCCCATGAGATAGGCGGCGGTCGCGCCCGCCGCGCGGTTGTCGCTGCCGACGTGGCCGATCCGGGCGCTCGTGGGCAGGTCCGTCACCAGGGTCACCACCGGGACGCCGGCCGCCACGAGCCGGCCGACGGCCGCGGTGATCTCGGGGACGTCGGGTGCCTTGAGGAGCACGCCCCGGGAGCCGCGCCGGCCGATCCGGTCGAGGAGCGCGACCAGTTCCCCCGCCGGGCCCGTCTCCCGGAAGTGGAAGCGGGAGCGGACCACCGCCGGGTGCAGGGAGGGCAGTTCGGCCTCCAGGGCGGCCCGGACCGCGGTGGAGAACCGCTCCGGCGACTGCATCACGATGTCCACCATGAACGTCCGGCCGACCAGCCGGACCTGGGTGCGCTGCCGGTCCAGGTCGGCGATCGCCCGGTGCACCTCCCGCGCGGTGCTCTCCCGCACCCCTCCCCGGCCGTTGAGGACCCGGTCCACCGTGGCCTCGCTCAAACCGGCCTGACGTGCGATTTCCCGGATCGGGAAGGGGTGGCCCACATCGGCTCCTGAGGGGTTTTTGATGGCTTCCTGCTGGTTGTTCGAAGGGTTTGTACTGACAAGAATGACACCAGCCGCGTCGCTCCGTGACCCGAAGGGACGACCCCATGTCCGCCTCCACCCACCAGCAGACACCCGCGCCGACCGCCTGGCTGTCCGAGCGGGAGTGCGACCTCGACGCCTTCCGCGCACTGGTAGAGCAGCCGACCGACCTCGCCGCCCACCCGCACGCGAGTGCCGTCGAGCGGAACGTACTGCTGTACGACGCCGACCGGCTCGCCCTCGCCGACCGCCGCGCCGTACAGGCCGAGCTGGTGCGCGCGTTCGCGGACGGCCCCGGCATCGTGGTGATCCGCGGGGCCTTCGCCGACCCGGCGGTGGTGGACCGGACCACCGCCGTGTTCGACGCCCTGATCGCCGAGCAGCGCGCCTCGGGCGCCACCGCGGGTGACCACTTCGCCGAGCCGGGCGCCAACGACCGGGTGTGGAACGCCCTGGAGAAGGCGGCCCTGTACGACCCGCAGGCGTTCGCCGACTACTACGCCAACGAGGTGATCGCCCTGGTCTCCTCGGCCTGGCTCGGTCCCGGCTACCAGGTCACCTCCCAGGTCAACGTGGTCAACCCGGGCGGCGCGGCGCAGACCGTGCACCGCGACTACCACCTCGGCTTCCTCTCGAACGAGGTCGCCTCCGCCTACCCGGCGCATGTGCACCGCCTCTCCCCCGTGCTCACCCTCCAGGGCGCGGTGGCGCACTGCGACATGCCCGTGGAGTCCGGGCCCACGCTGTACCTGCCGCACTCGCAGAAGTACGAGCCGGGCTACCTCGCCTGGCGGCTGCCGGAGTTCCGGGCGTACTTCGAGGAGCACCACGTGCAACTGCCCCTGGCCAAGGGCGACGCGGTGTTCTTCAATCCGGCGCTGTTCCACGCCGCCGGCGCCAACCACTCGGCGGACATCCGGCGCATGGCCAACCTGCTCCAGGTGTCCTCGGCGTTCGGCCGGGCGATGGAGACGGTGGACCGCGAGGCCGTGGCGGGCGCCGTCTACCCGGTGCTCCTCAAGCGGCAGGGCGAGGGCGCCGGCGAGCGGTGGCTGGAGAACGTGATCGCGGCGAGCGCCGAGGGCTGCCCCTTCCCCACCAACCTCGACAGCGACCCGCCGGTCGAGGGCCTGGCCCCGCCCTCGCAGGCCGATGTCGTACGCCGGGCCCTGCGCGAGGGGTGGACCCCCCGGACCCTGCGGGGCGAACTGCGGGCCGGCGCCAAGCGGCGCGAGAGCTGAGAGGAACCGGACACAGGCATGGGACTTCTCGACGACAAGGTCGTCCTCGTCAACGGCGGCAGTCAGGGCGTCGGTGCCGCCGTCGCGCGGGCCGCGGTCCGCGAGGGGGCGGTCGTGGCCGTGAGCGGGCGGCGCCCGGAGCCCGGTGAGGCGCTGGTGGCCGAGCTGGCCGCCGCGGGCGGCAAGGCGATGTCCGTACGGGCCGACCTGGCGGACGCCGAGCAGGCCAAGGCCTGTGTCGCGCGGGTGGTGGAGGCGTACGGGCGGATCGACTGCCTGGTCAACTCCGCCGGCCTGACCTCACGCGGGACACTGCTCGACACCACACCCGAACTGTTCGACCAGCACATCGCGATCAACCTCAAGGCGCCGTTCTTCGCCATGCAGGCCGCCGTCGCGGACATGATGCGGCGCGCGGCCCCCGGCACGGTCGTCAACATCATCACCTCGTCGGCGCACGGCGGGCAGCCGTTCCTGGCACCGTACGTCGCCGCGAAGGCGGGGCTGATCGGCCTGACGCGGAACGTGGCGCACGCCCATCGCTGGGACCGGATCCGGATCAACGGCGTGAACATCGGCTGGACCGCCACCGAGGGCGAGGACGCCACCCAGCGCGCCTTCCACGGCGCCGGGGACGACTGGCGCGAACAGGCCGCCGCGCGGCTGCCGATGGGCAGGCTCGGCCAACCGGACGAGATCGCCGACTTCGTGGCCCTGCTGCTCTCCGACCGCTCCGGGGTGGTCACCGGTTCCGTGATCGACTGGGACCAGAACGTCCTCGGCGGCCTCGACTGACCTCCCCCGCCCTCCGCTCGTACGCACCACCACGCACCACCACGCACCCAAGGAGCACGTCCCCATGCGTATCGGAATCCTCGGTCTCGGCCGCATCGGCGCCTTCCACGCCGAGACCCTGTCGGGGCTCGGCACCGTCGGGTCCCTCGTCGTCTCCGACCCGTTCACGGACGCCGCGAAGACCGCCGCCGAACGGTTCGGCGCCGAGGTCGCGGACTCCCCCGAGGCCCTGCTCGCGGCCGGGGTGGACGGCGTGGTCGTCGCCGCCGCGACCGACGCCCACCCGGGGCTGATCGTCGCCTGTGTGGAGGCGGGCGTGCCCGTCTTCTGCGAGAAGCCGGTGGCCCGCACCATGGCCGAAGGCGTGGCGGTGCTCCGGGCGGTCGAGGGCCGTGACGTGCCGGTCCAGATCGGCTTCAACCGCCGCTTCGACGCCGGCTTCGTCGCCGCTCGGGCCGCCGTACGCTCCGGGGAACTGGGCGAGCTGCACACCGTGCGCTCGACCACGCTGGACCCGGCGCCGCCGCCGGCCGCGTACATCCCCGCGTCCGGGGGCATCTTCCGGGACTGCTCGGTGCACGACTTCGACATCATCCGCTGGGTGACCGGCCGCGAGGTGACCGAGGTGTACGCGGTCGGCGGCAACCGGGGCGCCGACTACATCAGGGAGGCGGGCGACGCCGACACGACCGGCGCGGTCCTCACCCTGGACGACGGCACCATCGCGGTGGTCTCCAACAGCCGTCACAACGGCCGGGGTCACGACGTCCGCATGGAGCTCCACGGCTTCGCGGACTCCATCGCGGTGGGGCTGGAGGACAAGCTGCCACTGCGGTCGGTGGAACCGGGCGTGACCTTCCCGGCCGGTACTCCCCACGACTTCTTCATGGACCGCTTCGCGGCGGCCTACCGCGCCGAACTGACCGCGTTCACCGATGTCGTGGCCGGCTCCCGGCCCTCGCCGTGCACGGTCGCGGACGCCCTGGAGGCGGGCTGGATCGCCGAGGCGTGCACACTGTCGCTGCACGAGCACCGCCCCGTCACCCTCCAGGAGGTACGGAACGCATGAGCGAAACCGGCCCGGAACCCCTGCGCATCGGCATCCTGGGTGCCGCGCGGATCACCGAGCGCTCCCTCGTCGCCCCGGCCCGGGCGGCCACCTCCTGGACGCGGTGACGACGAGGCGACCGATCGACGCGGTCCGCGGGCGCGGGGCCGGCCCCGCGCCCGCGGACCGCGTCGATCGGTCGCCTCGTCGTCACCG
>NZ_JBIRTN010000006.1:94983-268908 GCF_044334705.1 Streptomyces sp. NPDC020731 | reverse complement strand
GCCGGCGGGTACCCCGGGGCGCCCCCGCGGCCCCCCGCCCGGGGGGCCCCCCCCGGGGGGGGGGGCCGCCGGGGGGCCCCCCCCCCCGGGGGCGGGGGGGGGGGGGCGGCCCCCCCCCCCGCGGACCGCGAACGACGGCTGAGGCACCCATGAAGACGGCCGCCCTCTCCGGGGCGGCCGTGGCGCGTGCTCTCACCGGTACAGCGCGGGTTTCTCGACCAGGTCGACCTCCACCCGGCCGCCGTTCTCCAGCGCCCGCACCCCCGCCTCGCAGACGGCCGCCGCGGCGTAGCCGTCCCAGGTGCTGGGGCCGGTGACCTCGCCCCGGCGGGTGGTGTCGACCCAGGCCCGGATCTCGTCGTCGTAGGCCTGGGCGAAGCGTTCGGTCCAGTCCTGGGTGATGGTGCCGCCCCAGCGGCCGGCCATGTTGGTGACCAGGGCGTGGCCGTCGCCGATGCGGGCGGTGCCGCGTTCGCAGACCACCTCGGCCTGCACCTGGTAGCCGAAGCCGCAGTTGACGAAGATCTCCACGTCGGAGAGCGCGCCGCCGTCGGTCTCCAGGACGACGAACTGCGGGTCGCGCAGTCCGTCGGGGGCGCCGGAGGAGGGGGTGGGGCGCAGCACCGTCACGGCGGTGATCTCGTGGCCGAGCAGCCAGCGGGTGACGTCCACCTCGTGGGCCACGGAGTCGGTGACGAGCATGGCACTTGTGAAGAAGGTCGCGCTGGCCACGTTGCGGTGCCGGTTGTGCAGCATCAGCGGGCGGCCCAGTTGCCCGGTCTCCAGCAGGGCTTTCAGGCGCACGTACTCGGTGTCGTAGCGGCGCATGAAGCCGACCTGGACCCTGCGGTGGCCGAGGGCCTGTTCGGCCTCCATGACGCGCAGGGCGGAGGCCGCGTCGGGGGTGAGCGGCTTCTCGCACAGGACGGGCAGGTCGTGCTCGAACGCGGTGAGCAGGGCGGCCTCGTGGGCCGGCCCCGAAGAGGCGATGAGCACGGCGTCGACGTCGGCCGCCGCCATCGCGGCGGCCGGGTCGGTGTGGGCGGTGCAGCCGTCGACTCCCGCGGCAACGGCCTCGGCCCGTTCGGCGTCGATGTCCACGACGGCGGTGACCCGCGCGCCGCTGACGACCCGGTCGATGCGGCGCACGTGGTCCGCGCCCATGCGGCCGGTGCCGATGACGGCGATGCGCAGTGGCTCGCGCCGGTTCATCTCCCGCCTTCCCTTCCGGCTCGTCAGGCGCCGCAGGAGCGGAGGAACTGGCGGGTGCGTACGGCGATGGGGAGCGGCTTGTCGGGCTCGCAGGGGTACATGTCCTGCTCGACGATGGCGAACAGGTCCACGCCCAGTTTCTGCGCGGCCGTGAGGACCGGGCCCAGCTCCGGGACGCCGGCGGGCGGTTCGCACATCACCCCGCGCTGCACGGCCGGCCCGAACGGGACCTCGTTCTTGACGACGTCGGCGAGGATCTCCGGGTCGACCTGCTTGAGGTGGAGGTAGCCGATGCGTTCGCCGTAGGTCTCGATCAGCTTGACGCTGTCGCCGCCGCAGTAGGCGTAGTGGCCGGTGTCCAGGCAGAGGTTGACCAGGCCGGAGTCGGTCGAGTCGAGGAAGCGCTCGACGTGCTCCTCGGTGTCGATGTGGGTGTCGGCGTGCGGGTGGACGACGATGTCCAGGCCGTACGTGTCCTTCACCTCGCGGCCGAGGCGTTCCATGCCCTTGGTGAGGTGGCCCCACTGCTCGGTGGTGAGTTCCGGGGCTTCGAGGATCTCGGCGGTCTTGTCGTCGCGCCAGAAGGACGGGATGACGACGAGGTGCCCGGCGTCCATGTCCCGGGTGAGCGCGGCGACCCGGCTGACCTGCTCCCAGGTGGAGTCCCATTCGGACGGCCCGCGGTGCAGTCCGCAGAAGATGGTGCCGGCGGAGACCTTGAGGCCGCGCTTCTTCACCTCGTCACCGAGGCGCGCCGGGTCGGTGGGGAGGTAGCCGTAGGGGCCGAGTTCGATCCAGGAGTAGCCGGCCTCGGCGACCTCGTCGAGGAAGCGCTGCCAGGGCACCTGCTGCGGGTCGTCGGGGAACCAGACGCCCCAGGAGTCGGGGGCGGAACCGACCCGGATGCGGTCGAGCGCGACTGCCATGTCAGGACTTTCCTTCCGGAGTTGCGGCTACGGGGGCCTGGAGGTCGCCCTCCTCGGGGAGTTCCTCGGTGTCGACGCCGCCGACCTGCGCCAGCTCGTGCTTGAGGGCGGCCAGTTCGGCGCCGCCGGCCATGTGGTTGGTCAGCTCCTCGAGGCCGACCTCGCTGCGGGGGGCGGACAGTTCCATGGTGCCCAGGCGCAGCACGCTGAAGTGGTCGCCGACCATGTAGGCGTGGTGCGGGTTGTGGGTGATGAAGATGACGCCGAGGCCGCGGTCGCGGGCCATCGCGATGTACTTCAGGACGACGCCGGACTGCTTGACGCCGAGGGCGGCGGTCGGCTCGTCGAGGATGAGGACGCGGGCGCCGAAGTAGACCGCGCGGGCGATGGCGACGCACTGGCGCTGGCCGCCGGAGAGCGTGCCGATGGGCTGCTCCAGGTCGTCCAGGACGATGCCCATGTTGCGCAGTTCCTCGTCGGCCGTCTTCTTCATCCGGTCGATGTCGAGGCGGCGGACGGGCCAGGGGCCCTTGGTCATCTCGGAGCCGAGGAAGAAGTTCCGCCACACCGGCATCAGCGGGACGACCGCGAGGTCCTGGTAGACGGTGGCGATGCCCCGGTCGAGGGCCTCGCGCGGGGTGGAGAACCGCACTTGTTCGCCGTCGACGAGGAACTCACCCTCGGTGTGCTGGTGCAGCCCCGAGACGATCTTGATGAGGGTGGACTTGCCCGCGCCGTTGTCGCCGAGGACGCAGGTCACCTTGGAGGGGTGGACGGTGAGGTCGACGCCGTGCAGGGCACGGATGTTGCCGTAGGACTTGCCGGCGGCGCGGAGTTCGACCAGGGGTCGGTCGCCGTCGGGCACGGTGTCCTTGCGGACGGAGCCGTCGGTGCCGGTCGTCTTGTCGGTCATTGCGGTCACCTCCGGGTCGCCTGGCGCTGGACCCACAGATTGATGAGGACGGCGCCGAGCAGCATCACGCCGAGGAACGCCTTGAACCAGTCGGGGTTCCAGCCGGCGTAGACGATGCCCTGCTGCACCATGCCGAACATGAAGGCACCGAAGACCGGGCCGATCGCGGAGCCGGCGCCGCCGGTCAGCAGACAGCCGCCGATGACCGCCGCGGCGATGTAGATGAGCTCCTGGCCCACGCCCTCGCCGGACTGCACGGTGTTGAAGGAGAACAGGTTGTGCATGCCGACGAACCAGGCGCCGAAGCCGACCAGCATGAACAGGGAGATCTTGGTGAAGGTGACGGGGACGCCGACCGCGCGGGCGCTGTCCTTGTTACCGCCGACGGCGAAGATCCAGTTGCCGTACTTGGTGCGCAGCAGCACCCAGGTGGCCAGCGCGGCGAAGACGAGCCACCACACCACGGTGATCTTCACCTGGACGCCGCCGACGTCGAAGCTGGAGGCGAAGAGGGCCTTGGCCTGGTCGAAGCCGTCCATGTCGCTGATGCTGTCGGTGGCGACGTTGCCGGTGACCAGCTTGGTCACCGCCAGGTTCACGCCCTGCAGGATCAGGAAGGTGCCGAGGGTGACCAGGAAGCTGGGCAGCCCGGTCCTGACCAGCATCCAGCCGTTGAACATGCCGACGGCGAGGGACACCACCAGGGCGACGATCACGCCCACCCAGACGTTCAGGGTGAGCTGGTAGCTGAGCATGCTCGCGGTCAGCGCCGAGGTCACGACGGCGACACCGGCCGAGAGGTCGAATTCGCCGCCGATCATCAGCAGGGCCACGGGCAGCGCCATGATCCCGATGACCGACGACTGGTACAGGATGTTCGCCATGGAGCTGCCGTCCCGCATCGGCGGCGCGGTGAACAGGAAGAACACCATGACGGCCACGGCTCCGAGGAACACGCCGACCTCGGGGCGGGCCAGCAGCCGCAGCGCGAGCGGGCGCCGCGCGGTGCGGCCGTCGCTCTGTTTCGGGCCGGGGGCCGGCGGTGGGTCCACCGCCGGCTCAGCCTGTTGGGCCATGCTCATCACCGAGTGCCCTTCGCGGCGTACTCGGAGACCGCGTCGACGTTGGACTTGTCGACGAACGCCGGGCCGGTCAGCACCGGCTGCTCACCGCCGCCGCTGTAGTTGCCGTTGTTCTTGTAGAGCCACAGGCCGTCGACGGCGAGGTAGCCCTGCAGGTAGGGCTGCTGGTCCACGGCGAACTCGATGTCGCCGGCCTCGATCGCCTTGGTCAGCTCCTTGTTGAGGTCGAAGGTGGCGACCTTCGCCTTGCTGCCCGCGTCGCCCACCGACTGCACCGCGGTCGGCGCGAAGGGCGCGCCGAGGGTGACGACGTAGTCGATGGAGGAGTCCTGCTTCAGCTTCGCGGTGATCGTCGACTTCACCGACGGCATGTCGGTGCCGTTGACGTTGAGGATCTGGGTCTCGCCCTCGAAGGTCTCCTTCACCCCGTCGCACCGCTGGGTCAGGCCGACGTTGCCCTGCTCGTGGATGACGCAGACGGCGTTCTTCGCGCCGACCTCGTTCAGCTTCTTGCCGAACGCCTCGCCCGCCACGGACTCGTCCTGGCCGAAGAACTCCAGCAGGTCGAGGTCCTTCCAGTCGCTCAGTCCGGAGTTGAGACCGACGACGGGGATGCCGGCCGCGTTCGCCTTGGCTATGGCCTCCTTGAGCGCGTCCGGCTTGGCGAGGGTGATCGCGATGCCGTCGACCTTCTGGTCGATCGCGTTCTGCACCAGGGTGGCCTGGTTGCCGGCGTTCGGGTCGGCGGAGTAGACGAGATCGATGTTGTCCTTGGCCGCGGCGGCCTCGGCGCCCTTGCGCACGATGTCCCAGAAGGTGTCGCCGGGCGCCTGGTGGGTGACGAGGGCGACCTTCATCCGGGGCGTGTTCGCCTTGCCCGCGGAGGCGTCGGCCCCGCCTTCCTCGGACTCCTTGCCACCGGAACCGCTGGAGCAGCCGGCGAGGGTCAGGGCGGCTGCCGCCGCGACCGCGACGAACGCGATTCTGCGGGGGCGGGTGTGCGAAGAGCGGTCCATCTGTCCTGCACCTCACTGTGCTACGCGGGGAAAGGGCGGGAATCCGAGGAGATCCGGTGCCCGGAACCTCGGAAGTCCGGGGTGTGCCATGGAACACGGCGGTCATGCTGGGACGCGATCCAAGTCCCAGAACCGCCCGCTGTCAATACTTTGTCAAGACATCACTTCACGCACTAGTCCGAATGTAAGTACAAACTATTGACATCGCCGCCCTCCGAGACCTACACCTGTGAGGCGGCAGGTCCCTGGAATCCACGTCCCCACCGTGGCAGGGCGCCCTGGGACCCGCATCCCCAGCAGCTTGAGGAGCGTCGATCAATGGCCGACTCACCACCATATTTCGACCTGGTCACCATGGGTCGCATCGGGGTCGATCTTTATCCACTGGAGACCGGTGTTCCGCTGGCGCGGGTGGAGACGTTCGGGAAATTCCTGGGCGGATCGGCCGCGAACGTCGCGGTGGCGGCCGCCCGAATGGGCCGTTCCGCGGCGGTGATCACCCGCACCGGCGACGACCCCTTCGGCACCTTTCTGCACGAGGCGCTGAAGGAGTTCGGCGTGGACGACCGCTGGGTCACTCCGGTCGCCGCGTACCCCACCCCCCTCACGTTCTGCGAGATCTTCCCGCCGGACTCCTTCCCGCTGTACTTCTACCGCCGCCCCAAGGCCCCCGACCTGGAGATCCACGCCGACGAGCTGGACCTGACCGCCGTGCGCGCGGCCGGGATCTTCTGGATCACCGGCACCGGTCTGAGCGAGGAGCCCAGCCGCTCGGCCACCCTCACCGCCCTGGAGGCCCGGGACAGGTCCACAACCACCGTCTTCGACCTGGACTGGCGCCCCATGTTCTGGCGGGACCCGGAGCAGGCCCGCCCGTACTACCGCGAGGCGCTGCGCCACGCCACGGTCGCGGTCGGCAACCTCGACGAGTGCGAGGTCGCCACCGGTGTGCGCGAGCCCGAGGCCTGCGCCGAGGCGCTGCTGGCGGCCGGGGTGGAGCTGGCCGTGGTCAAGCAGGGGCCCCGGGGCGTGCTCGCCGTGCACCGCGACGGCACCCGGGCCGAGGTGGAGCCGGTGCCGGTCGAGGTGGTCAACGGTCTCGGCGCGGGCGACGCCTTCGGCGGCTCGCTCTGCCACGGTCTGCTCTCCGGCTGGGACCTGGAGCGGACCATGCGCCACGCCAACGCCGCCGGCGCCCTCGTCGCCTCGCGCCTCGCCTGTTCGTCCGCCATGCCGACCGAGCCGGAGGTCGCGGACCTCCTCGCGCGGGCCGCGTCGCCGGACGCGGCGGGCCTGCCGAGCCAGTCCTGAACGGAGCACTTCCTTGAACCTCAGCATCCCCGACCTCACCACGGTCCGGGCCCGCAACCCGGAGGCCGTCGCCGAGGCCGCCGCCCGCCGGGCACGGCGCCCACTGCTCGGCGACAGCGGCCGGCTGATGATCGTGGCCGCCGACCACCCCGCCCGGGGCGCGCTCGGCATCGGTGACCGCCGGCTTGCCATGGCCCACCGCGCCGATCTGCTGGAACGTCTCTGCATCGCGCTGTCCCGTCCGGGCGTCGACGGGGTGCTGGCCACCGCCGACATCCTGGAGGACCTGCTGCTCCTCGGGGTGCTGGAGAACAAGGTCGTCATGGGCTCGATGAACCGCGGCGGCCTGGCCGGCGCGTCCTTCGAGATGGACGACCGCTTCACCGGCCACCGCGCCGAGGACATCTCCCGGCTGGGCTTCGACGCGGGCAAGCTGCTGGTGCGCATCGACTACGACGACCCCGGCTCGCTGACCACCATGGAGTCCGCCGCCCGCGCCGTCGACGCCATGGCCGAACGCCGGCTGCCGGTGTTCGTGGAGCCGTTCATCTCGCGCCGGGTGGACGGCCGGGTCCGCAACGACCTGTCCGCCGAGGCCGTCACCCGCTCCATCGCCATCGCCTCCGGTCTGGGCGGCACCTCCGCCTACACCTGGCTGAAACTCCCCGTCACCGACGACGTCGACGCCATGCCGGAGGTGCTGGGGGCCTCCACGCTGCCCGTCGTCCTGCTCGGCGGCGAGGTCGGCGACCAGGAGGCGGCGTACGAGCGGTGGGGCAAGGCGCTGCGGCTGCCCACCGTGATGGGGATGGTCGTCGGCCGCTCGCTGCTGTACCCGGCCGAGGGCAGTGTGGAGACGGCGGTGGACACGGCCGTCGGTCTGCTGTGAGAAGCCCGTTCCGAGACGGAGGCATGCCATGACGTACCACCTTCCCGCGGGCAAGGCCCTCGCCGGCCCCCACGTCGTCGACGTGACACCGGAGACCGCCGGCTGGGGCTACTCCAGCCTGCGCGTCCTTCAGCTGCCGCCGGGCGGCACCCACACCTTCGACGCCGGCGACAGCGAGTGGATCGTGTTGCCGCTGAGCGGCGGCTGCACCGTCACCGCCGACGACGACTTCGGCCACGACACCTTCGAACTCACCGGCCGCACCAGTGTGTTCGACGGCGTCACCGACTTCGCCTACGTCCCGCGCGACGCCCGCGCGACGGTGTCCTCGACGGACGGCGGACGGTTCGCGCTCACCGGCGCCCGCTGCACCCGCCGGCTGCCCGCCCGTTACGGACCGGCCTCGGACGTTCCCGTGGAGCTGCGCGGCACCGGGAACTGCTCACGGCAGGTCAACAACTTCGGTGCCGCGGGCACGTTCGAGTGCGACAAGCTGATCGCGGTCGAGGTGCTCACCCCGGGCGGCAACTGGTCGTCCTTCCCGCCGCACAAGCACGACGAGCACCGGCCGGGCGAGGAGTCCGTGCTGGAGGAGATCTACTACTTCGAGTTCGCCGCCCACGACGGCACGCCCGGCCTCGGCTACCAGCGGGTCTCCCCGTCCGGGCAGGGACAGGGCACGGACGTACTGGCCGAAGTGCGCGACCAGGACGTCGTGTTGATCCCCGACGGCTGGCACGGTCCGTCCATGGCCGTGCCCGGCCATCACATGTACTACCTCAACGTCATGGCGGGACCCGGGGCCGAACGCGCCTGGCTGATCTGCGACCACCCCGACCACGCCTGGATCCGCGACAGCTGGCCGGACCAGGCGGTCGACCCCCGACTCCCCCTCTACACCGCACCGGAGAGGTCCTCATGAGCGCCACCACCCGCCGACTGACGACCGCCCAGGCACTGGTGCGGTTCCTGTCCGCCCAGTACACCGAGCGGGACGGCGTGCGCCGCCGGCTGATCGCGGGCACCTGGGGCATCTTCGGCCACGGCAACGTGGCGGGCATCGGGCAGGCGCTCGTCGAGTACTCCGCCGTCATGCCGTACCACCAGGGCCGCAACGAGCAGGCGATGGTGCACGCCGCCGTCGGGTACGCCCGCCAGCTGAACCGGCTCTCGGCGCAGGCGGTGACGACCTCCATCGGCCCCGGCGCGACGAACCTCGTCACCGGCGCCGCCCTCGCCACCGTCAACCGGCTGCCGGTGCTCCTGCTCCCCGGCGACTACTTCGCCTCGCGCGTCGCCGACCCGCTGCTCCAGCAGCTGGAGCACCCGGTCGAGGCCGACGTGTCGGTCAACGACACGCTCCGCCCGGTGTCGAGGTACTTCGACCGCGTCACCCGCCCCGAGGCCCTGATCCCCTCCGCGCTGGGCGCCGTGCGGGTGCTCGCCGACCCGGCCGAGACCGGTGCGGTGACGCTGGCCCTCCCCCAGGACGTGCAGGCGGAGGCGTACGACTGGCCGGAGGAGTTCTTCGCCGAGCGCGTCTGGTCCGTACGCCGTCCCGCGCCGGACCCGGCGGAGCTGACGGCGGCCGTGGCGGCCGTACGGGCGGCGCGGCGGCCCCTGATCGTCGCGGGCGGCGGGATCCACCACAGCGAGGCCGAGGAGGCGCTGAAGGCGTTCGTGGACGCCACCGGCATCCCGGTCGCCTCCACCCAGGCCGGCAAGGGCTCCCTGCGCCACGACCACCCCGCCGACCTCGGCGGCATCGGCCACACCGGCACGGCGGTGAGCGACGGACTCGCCCGCACCGCCGACCTGGTGATCGGCGTCGGCACCCGCTACTCCGACTTCACCACCGCGTCCGGCACCCTCTTCCAGAACCCGGACGTGCGCTTCCTCAACCTCAACATCACCGGCTTCGACGCGCACAAGCTGGCGGCGCGCACCCTGGTCTGCGACGCGCGCACGGGTCTGGAACAGCTGGCCGGGGCCCTCGCCGGCCACCGCGTGGAGCCGTCGTACGAGGCGGAGTACCGGGCCGGCAAGGAGCGCTGGGAGCAGGTCGTCGAGACCGCCTACCGCGCGGACGACGACACGGCCGTACCGACGCAGACGCAGGTGCTCGGCGCGCTCGACGCGGTCGTCGGCGACCAGGACGTGGTGATCAACGCGGCCGGTTCGCTCCCCGGTGACCTGCACAAGCTGTGGCGCTCGCGCAGCCCCCGCCAGTACCACCTGGAGTACGGCTACTCCTGCATGGGCTACGAGATCCCGGCCGCGCTCGGCGTCCAGCAGGCCGCGCCCGGCGTCCCGGTCTGGGCGCTGGTCGGCGACGGCACCTACCTGATGAATCCGACGGAGATCGTCACCGCCGTCCAGGAGAATCTCCCGGTCAAACTGGTCCTGGTGCAGAACCACGGGTACGCCTCCATCGGCGGTCTGTCGGAGTCGGTGGGCGCCGAACGCTTCGGCACCGCCTACCGCCACCGGGCCGACGACGGCACCTTCACCGGCGCCCCGCTGCCCGTGGACCTCGCCGCGAACGCGGCCAGCCTCGGCATGGAGGTGCTGCGCGCCAAGACCGTGCGGGAGCTGCGGAACGCGCTGGCCGAGGCGCGCGCCTGTGACCGTCCGACGTGCGTGTACGTCGAGACCGACCCCGCTCCCACCGCTCCCCCGGCCGAGGCCTGGTGGGACGTGCCGGTGGCCGAGGTGTCCACCCGCGAGGCCGCCGCCCGGGCCCGCGCACGGTACGACACCGAGGTCGCCGGCCGTCGCCGCCACCTCTGAACCCGCCCGCTCCGCTACAGGAAGGTATGTCCATGGCGAAGACCGGTGACCCCGCACGTGCCGCGACCGGACCCGCGCTGAGCACCCTGGACTTCGCCCTGGACCGGGGCAGTCCGGTGCCGCTGTACCACCAGCTCGCGCAGCAGCTGGAGGCGGCGATCGAGCAGGGCGTCCTCGCTCCCGGCAATCTCCTGGGCAACGAGGTCGACCTGTCCGTGCGCCTCGGCCTGTCCCGCCCCACCGTCCGCCAGGCCATCCAGTCGCTCGTCGACAAGGGGCTGTTGGTCCGGCGGCGCGGGGTGGGCACGCAGGTGGTGCACAGCCAGGTGAAGCGCCCCCTGGAGCTGAGCAGTCTCTACGACGACCTGGAAGCGGCCGGGCAGGACCCGAGCACGGAGGTGGTCCGCAACGAGACGGTCCCCGCGCCCACGGACGCGGCGGCCGCCCTGGGGCTGGCCGAGGGCGACGAGGTCGTCCTGCTGGAACGCCTGCGCCGCACCCACGGCCGGCCGGTCGCCCTCCTGCGCAACTACCTCCCGTCGGGACTGCTCGGCCTGGACAGCGCCCGTCTGGAGTCGACCGGCCTGTACCGGATGATGCGCTCGGCCGGCATCACCCTGCACAGCGCCCGTCAGACCGTCGGCGCCCGCGCGGCCACCGCCCAGGAGGCCGGCCGGCTGGACGAGAAGGAGGGCGCCGCCCTGCTCACCATGCAGCGCACGGCCTATGCCGACACCGGGCGGCCGGTGGAGTACGGCACCCACGTCTACCGTGCGTCCCGGTACTCGTTCGACTTCCAGCTGCTCGTCAGACCGTAGGGCGGGGCCCGGCGGGTCAGTGCGCCGCGTCCAGCCGGGCCCGCTGCTCCGCCGACAGTTCCAGGGCCACCGCGCCCAGGTTCTCCTCCAGTTGCTCCAGTGCCGACACCCCGGCCAGCGGGAGGATCGGCAGTTCATGGCCGATCTGCCAGGCCAGCACGACCTGGTTGAGTGTCGCCCCGGTCTCCCGGGCGACCTCGCGCAGCACGGCGAGGCGAGCGGGGGTGCCCGGGTGGTCGTAGTCGCCGGGCAGACGTTCGGGGCGGGTGTAGGCACCCCTGAGCAGCGGCGAGTAGGCGACCAGGGTCAGGGCGGGCTCGGCCCGCAGATACCCGGCCAGCTCCGCGCCCGCGTGGCCGAGGCTGCCGTCGGGGAAGAGCGCGTCGGGGACGTCGGTGCGGGCGCGCAGATAACTGTGGTGGTACTGCAGGACCTCGTAGCCGGGCAGCCCGGCCGCCGCGGCGAGTGTGCGGGCCCGCTCCACCCGCCACACGGCCTGGTTGCTGACGCCGAGCAGCCCCACCGCGCCCTCGGCGACCAGGGCCCCGAAGCCCTCGACCGTCTCACGCTGGGCGACGGTGTGGTCGTCGATGTGCGCGTACAGCAGGTCCAGCCGCTCCAGCCCGAGCCGTTCGCGGCTGCGTTCGGACGACTCCCGGATCACCTTCGCGGACAGGCCCTCGGGGTTGTCGGTGTAACTCGTGCCGGGGGCGAGGGGGCGGGCGCCGAGCTTGGTCGCGAAGACGATCTCGTCGCCGACCCTGCGGCTGCGCCGCCAGCGGCCGAGCAGTTCCTCGCTCTGCCCGCCCTGGCCGCCGTCGGTCCAGAAGGCGTAGTTGTCGGACGTGTCGATGAAGTTCCCGCCGGCCTCGACATAGCGGTCGAGCAGGGCGAAGGAGGTCTTCTCGTCGGTCACCGACCCGAACAGCATCGCCCCCAGCGCGAGCACGCTCACGTCGCGGCTGTGCGGACCGGTCCCGATGGTGCGGTACTTCATGCCTGATCCCTCCCGTCACGCACCCCGCTGTCGGGGCACGGCCGGGAGTCTTCCGCTTGAAGAGCGCTCCAAGTCAAGCGTGGGCGCGGCACATCGAGGCGAACGTGACTCGGCGGCGATGACGGTCTTCCGCCGGATCCGGACATGACCGTCCGGCGCGATGGAGACCGTGCCCGCGGTGGGACGGGCGGGCGTTCTCCCGTACCCGCTCACACCCTTCACGGGAGTTCTCGACAGACTCCCGCACGATCCCGTCCGGCCGTCCGGGCCCTGTGCGGGCCGGCACCCTGCGATCGACGCGCCACAGTCCAGTCAGGTGCGCCGGTCCCCGGGAAAGATCGAGGGGCCGTTTCAGATCTCCTCTGAAACGACCCCTGACCTGCGACTTCATAAAGTCGGGACGACAGGATTTGAACCTGCGACCCCTTGACCCCCAGTCAAGTGCGCTACCAAGCTGCGCCACGTCCCGGTGCGATCACATGGGGTGGATCCGCGTGATCGCGCGAACAGCACTTTACCCCACGCCCCCGGGACGACCCGAACCGGAGCGGGCGCGGGACAATCGGCGTATGGGCAGCATGGAGAGCACTTCCTCGGGCCGGACGGCCGACGCGCGGGACCGGGACAGCGAGGGGCGGGCGCGCAGTGCCCGGCCGCGGGACGGACTCGGGCGGCCCCTGCCGTACGGCGCACCGGGCGTGCCCCGGCAGCCCGAGGGGATCGTGCGGCGGCCGGAGGAGAGCGTCGCGGAGGCGCAGCGACTGCTGGACGAGGGGAAGCCGTTCCACGCCCACGAGGTGTTCGAGGACGCCTGGAAGTCGGGGCCGGAGGAGGAGCGTGAGCTGTGGCGGGGGCTGGCCCAGCTCGCCGTGGGGCTCACCCACGCCGCGCGCGGGAACGTCACCGGCGGGGCGCGGCTGCTGCGGCGTGGAGCCGGTGCGGCGGAGGCGTGGGCCGCGGGGGCGGGGGCCGGTCAGCGGCCGCACGGGATCGATCTTTCCGGTGTGATCGCCTGGGCCCGGGAGCTGGCGGCCGAAGTGGAGCGGGGTGCTCCGGTGGACGCGGGGGCGCGGGCGCCCCGGCTGCGGGGGGCCTCCTGACGCAGGGACCGGGTGCGGTGCACGCGCTGTCGGTGGTGTGCGGCAGACTCGGGGACGTGCGAGAGATTCATGTCATCGGTATCGGCGCGGGCGACCCCGACCAGTTGACCCTGCAGGCGGTCAGGGCGCTGCGGAGCACGGACGTGTTCTTCATCCTGGACAAGGGCGAGGCGAAGGTGGACCTGACCCGGCTGCGCCGGGACATGCTCGACGCGCACGTACCGGAGGGCGCCTACCGCGTCGTCGAGGCGCGTGACCCGGAGCGGGACCGGGCGGCCGGGGGTTCGGCCTACTCGCCCGCCGTCGGGGACTGGCGCAGTGCCCGCGCGGACATCTACGAGCGGCTGATCGCGGAGGAGCTGGGCGAGGACCGGACCGGGGCGTTCCTGGTGTGGGGCGATCCGTCGCTGTACGACAGCACGATCGGCATCCTCGACGAGGTCCTGGAGCGCGGCCGCGTCGCCTTCGACTACGACGTCGTACCGGGCATCAGCAGTGTCTCGGCGCTGGTCGCCCGGCACCGCACGGGGCTCAACCGGGTCGCCCGCCCGGTGCAGATCACCACGGGCCGGCGGCTCGCCGAGGGGTTCCCGGAGGGGGTGGACGACGTGGTGGTGATGCTGGACGCCCATCAGGCCTTCCGCGCGTACGCCGACCAGGACGTGGACATCTACTGGGGCGCCTACATCGGTACCCCGGACGAGATCCTCGTCTCCGGGCCGCTGGCCGAGGCCGCTCCCCGTATCGAGCGGCTCCGCGCGGAGGCCCGCGAACGCAAGGGCTGGATCATGGACACGTACCTGCTGCGCCGGGGGCCGGCCGAGGGCTGAGCCGACGGTCAGGTCAGGGCGTCCAGTCGGCGCAGGACCGCCGGCACGTCACCGACCGCGATCACCCCGTCCGGCAGGGGCGGGCGGCGTACGACGACGACCGGGAGGCCGAGGTCGCGGGCCGCGGTGAGTTTGGCGGAGGTCGCCGCGCCGCCGCTGTCCTTCGTCACCAGTACGTCGACGCGGTGGTCGCGCAGGAGGGCCGTCTCGTCGGCCGTGGTGAAGGGACCGCGGGCCAGCAGGACGTGCGTGTGCGGCGGCATGGGCGGCTCGGGAGGCTCCACCGACCGGACGACGAAGCGCAGGTCCGTGAGATGGGCGAAGGCCGCGAGGCCGAGGCGGCCGGTGGTGAGGAGGACCCGGTGCCCGAGTCGGGGCAGCAGGTCGGCGGCCGCGTCCAGTGACGGGACCGGGTGCCAGTCGTCGCGCGGGCCCGGTCGCCAGCCCGGCCGGCGCAGGACCACCAGCGGCAGCCCGGTCGCGGTCGCGGCCCGTACCGCGTTCGCCGTGATGGTCTCCGCGAAGGGGTGCGTGGCGTCCACCACCGCGTCCGCCCGCTGTGCGCGCAGCCAGTCCGCCAGCCCCTCCGCACCACCGAAACCGCCGACGCGCACCTCGCCGGCGACCGCGCCCGGCCGTCTCACGCGTCCGGCGAGGGAGGTGGTCACCCTGGTCCCGGGACGGGCGGACAGCTCGGTGGCCAGCGCGCGTGCCTCGGTGGTACCGCCGAGAACCAGGACGTGGGGGGACATGGCGCCGAGGGTACGAGGCCCGGATGCCGTGGCCGGCACCGGCTCGCCCGACGAAGATCGGCATCCGGCCGCACACTCGTACGCACACGCCCTACGATGACGCCGGGTGACTGGAGGAAGTATGGCCGTGGACTGGAGTGGGCGGGGCTATCACGCCCAGCGATGGGCGGCGCGGGGAGCGCTGGCCGCCGCCGCGCTCGCGGTGGCGACCCCGCTGGTCTACGGAGGGCTGACCGGTCTGCTGCTGCTGGTGTGCGGGGTCGCGGGACTGGGACTCAGCGCGGCCGCCGTGTGGTGGACGCTGACCCTGCGGGGCCCGCTGCGGTGGGTGTCCGCGCTGGTCGCCGTGTGTGTGCCCGCCGGTCTGATCGCCCTGTTCGCCGTGACCCTGTTCTGGGCGCTGCTGGTGTCCCTGGCCCTGTGGGGGCTGGCGGTGTGGAGCGGCAGGTTCGCGCTGCGGGGCACGGGCGGCGGGCACGTACATGTGCGGGAGCGGCGGCTGCCGCCGCCCCGGAAACCGGTGCTGATCATGAATCCCCGGTCGGGCGGCGGCAAGGTGGGCCGGTTCCGGCTGCGGGAGAAGGCGGAGCGGCTGGGCGCCCGGGTGGTGCTGCTCGAACCCGGCAGGCAGCACGACGTCACCGCGCTGGCCCGGGCCGCCGTCGCGGACGGCGCGGACCTGCTGGGCGCCGCCGGCGGCGACGGCACGCAGGCGCTGGTGGCGGCCGTGGCCGCCGAGCACGACGTCCCGTTCCTGGTCATCAGCGCCGGGACGCGCAACCACTTCGCCCTGGACCTCGGCCTCGACCGCGGGAACCCCGCCGCCTGTCTCGACGCGCTCACCGACGGCGTGGAACTCCGTATCGATCTGGGTTTCGCGGGTGAGCAGCCGTTCGTGAACAACGCCTCCTTCGGCGCGTACGCGGCGATCGTGCAGAGCCCCGCCTACCGCGACGACAAGATCGGTACCAGTCTGGAGATGCTGCCCGGTCTGCTCACCGGCCGGCAGGGGCCCCGGCTGGTCGCCCGCGCGGGGAACACCACGCTCACCGCTCCGCAGGCCGTGCTGGTCAGCAACAATCCCTACCGCACCGGCGACCCCTTCGGCCTCGGCCGGCGGGAACGGCTCGACTCCGCCGCGCTCGGCGTCCTCGGGGTGAGGCTGGAGGGCGCCATCAGCGCCGCCGCCCTGCTGCTGAACCCCGAGCCGAGCGGGCTCACCATCGTGACCGCCACCGAGGTCGTCATCGAGGCGGACCGCGCGGAGATCGAGGCCGGGGTCGACGGGGAGGCCATGGTGCTGCCCGCCCCCGTCCACTGCCGCATCGCACCCGGCGCGCTGCGCGTCCGGGTCCCGCGCAGGCGGCCCGGTGCCACGCAGTCCCCGCCACGGCTGGACTGGCGGCGGCTGCGCAAGCTGGCGGCGACGGTCGGCCGTACCGCCGCGCCGAGCCGGCTCCACCACTCCCACGAGGCGCCCCACGAGCCGCAGCAGCCGGCCGGGCCCCGCTCAGGGCACAAGTAGCTGCAGACCGCCCACCACCGTCGCCGCGATCACCAGCCGTTCGAACAGTCGCTGGTTGATCCTGTTCACCGCCCATCTGCCGAGCAACGCGCCGGGCACCACGAACAGCACGAGCGCCGCGTCGAGGAGCAGCGAGTCGGCGTCGATCAGGCCGAGACCGGCGCTGAAGGGCAGCTTGGAGGTGTTGACGATCAGGAAGAAGAACGCCGAGGTCCCCAGGAAGCCGAGTTTCCGGAAGCCCGCGGAGAGCAGGTACATCGACATCACCGGGCCGCCCGCGTTGGCGACCATGGTGGTGAAGCCGCCGAGGACGCCGTAGGAGCGGGCCCTGGCACGGCCGGCCCGGGTGGTGACCCCGTCGGGCCCCTCGTCCGCGTCGGCCGTCCGCCGCCGCCACACCGTCACCCCGGCCATCAGCAGCAGGATCACCCCGATGGAGATCCGTACGATCCCGTCGTCCGCCCACACCAGGAACAGGGTCCCGGCGACGACGCCCGCCGCGACCGCCGGGAACAGCCGCCACAGCGTGGGCCAGTGGGCGTGCCGGCGGTAGGTGAGGACGGCGAGCACGTCCCCGGCGATCAGGATGGGCAGCAGGACGCCGGTGGAGGCCCGGGCGGGCAGCACGGCGGCGAAGATGGCGAGGCTGACCGTGTTGGCCCCGCTGACGGCGGTCTTGGAGAAGCCGACGAGCAGGGCCGCGCAGGCGAGCGCGGCGAATTCCCAGCCGTTGAGGTGCCAGAGCGTCATCATGTTCATTGCGGGGACCGATGCTATGCGCAAGCAATCGACGCCCGTAAGGAGCGTCTCGCCTGATGGCGCCCCAGGGCGGTGGTCAGTGCCTCTCGACCAGCACCGCGCTCCCCTGCCCCACGCCCACGCACATCGTCGCCAGGCCCCGTTCGGCGCCGGTGCGGCGCATGCGGTGCAGCAGGGTGGTGAGGATGCGGGCGCCGGAGCCGCCCAGCGGGTGGCCGAGGGCGATGGCGCCGCCGCTGGCGTTGACCAGGTCGGGGTCGATGCCGAGTTGGTCGACGCAGGCCAGGGCCTGTGCCGCGAACGCCTCGTTGAACTCGGCCTCCTGGAGGTCGCCGATGCCCCAGCCGGCGCGGGCGAGCACCTTGCGCGTGGCGGGGACGGGGCCGATGCCCATGACGTCCGGGTGGACGCCGGCGGAGGCGCCGGCGACGTAGCGGCCGAGCGACTCCAGGCCCAGCTCGTTCAGGGCCTCCTCGCTGACCAGGATCAGGCCGGCGGCGCCGTCGTTCATCGGGGAGGCGTTGCCCGCGGTGACCGAACCGCCCGCGCGGAAGACGGGCTTGAGCCGGGCCAGCTTCTCGACCGAGGTGTCCTCGCGGATGCATTCGTCGGCATCGACGACCACCCCGTCCGGGCGGGTCACGGGCAGGAGTTCGTCGTCGAAGTGGCCGTTCTTGCGGGCGTCGGCGGCGCGTCGGTGACTGCGCAGCGCGAACTCGTCCTGGCGTTCGCGCGGGACGCCGTACCGGGCGGCGACCTCCTCGGCCGTCTCGCCCATGGCCAGCAGCCCGTGGAGGTCCTTCATCGCGGGGTTGACCAGCCGCCAGCCGAGGCGGGTGTCGGCGGTCTCCATGCGGTGCGGGAGGGCCTCGTCGGGGCGGGGCAGGACGAAGGGGGCGCGGCTCATCGACTCGGAGCCGCCGGCGATGACGATGTCGGCCTCGCCGGCCGCGATGGTGCGGGCGGCGGTGGTGACGGCCTCAAGCCCGGAGGCGCACAGCCGGTTGACCGTGGCGCCCGGGACGGACTCGGGGAGCCCGGCGAGCAGCGCGGCCATGCGGGCGACGTTGCGGTTGTCCTCGCCGGCCTGGTTGGCGGCGCCCCAGTAGACCTCGTCGACGCGGGCCGGGTCCAGCGCGGGCACGTCGGCGACCAGGCCGCGGATCACGGCGGCGGCGAGGTCGTCGGGCCGTACGGTGGAGAGGGCTCCGCGCAGTTTGCCGATGGGGGTGCGGCGGGCGGCCGCGAAGTGGACGGGACGCACGACAGGACTCCTGACCGATGCCGATGGCTGTGCTGTGTGATCGGCGACTGCTCTTAATTAGCACCGCTAGTTTTAGACTATAGACCGCGGACCGGCCCGCGGGGAAGCTCCCGGGCCCGCGGTCGCCTCCCGCCCCGCACCCGGGCCGGGTTTGCGCCGGAGGGCCGGGGGCACCCGCGCGTTCACAAAGTGGTCGCGGAACGCGACCCGTGTGGGAGAGGACCCGGAGCCGTTCTTCCCCGTCGGACCGACGGGGCCGGCGTTGCGGGACCTCACCGCCACCGAGCGCGTCCGCGCGCGGTGCACGGGTGACCACGCGGTGTCCCGGCTTCGCGTTCGACAGCGGTTCGGCCCCGGGCGTCCGGGGCGGCACCGGCGAGGACGAGCGCGAGGCACCCCTCCGCGGGACCACGGACGATTCGAGAAGGAGGAACAGCACTCCATGACCGTTGTGAGGAGCACCCTGCCCGACGAGGCCCGCAGGATTTCCTGCGAGGCCCTCCAGGACACCCTGGTGGACCTGCTCGGCCTGTCGCTGATCGGGAAGCAGGCGCACTGGAACGTCGTGGGCCCGCGGTTCCGTTCCGTCCACCTCCAGCTGGACGAGGTGGTCTCCGCCGCGCGCGCCCACGCCGACACGGTGGCGGAGCGGGCCGCGGCGCTCGGTGTGCCGCCGGACGGCCGCCCGGAGACCATCGCCAAGGTCTTCTCGCTGCCGGCCCCGAAGGAGGGCTGGCTGCGCGACTCGGAAGCCGTGAAGGTGATGACGGAGGCGCTCGGCGCGGCCATCACGCGCCTGCGCGAGCGCATCGACGCCACCGAGAAGGCGGACCTGGTCACCCAGGACCTGCTGATCTCGATCACCGCGGACCTGGAGAAGCAGCGCTGGATGTTCGAGGCGGAGAACTTCCCGGGCGAGTCCTGACCGCCCCGGCACCGGGGAACGCACACACGTAAGGGGCACACCATGAGCGATGCCCTCGAGAGGGACGCGCTGTGGGAGGACTTCCACCGCGTGGTGAACATGACCTCGGCGGAACTGGCGGCCTGGCTGCGGGTGAGTGACGCCGACGAGGCGACGGAACCGCTGCCGGACCGGGCGGGCAGCGGGACGGGGCAGCATGTCCTCGCCATCCTGCAGAAACGCCGCACCGACCTCACCGAGGACGACTTGCGGGTGATGGAGGAGGTCGTGGACGCCGTCACGGCGCAGACGGATCCGGAGAACGAGCCCGCGGCCGAGGACACGCCCCGCCGGCACCGCCTGATGACCCTCGGCCACGACCCGCTCAAGCCGTAGCCGCCGTGGCCGGCAGGGACGAGCGGGGGGTCCGCGCCCTCGTCGACGCGTACGGCCGGACGTACGCGGAGGAGGCCGGCATCGGGCTGGAGGACACCCCGCAGCCGCTGTACCGGCTGCTGGTGCCGGCCCGTCTGCTCAGCGCCCGTATCAAGGCGTCGATCGCCGTGGCCTCCGCCCGTGCCCGGCACGGGGCGGGGCCGCGCGATCCCCGCCGTACGGCGGAGGCCGACCGGCAGGAACACGTGGACGCGTTCGGCCGGGGTGGCCACCGGCGCCACGACGAGCGCACCGCGACCCGACTGGGCGCCGGGGCCGAGCTGTTGACCGAACGCCGGGGCGGTGACCTGCGCGGGCTCCGCAAGGCGGCGGACGGTGACGTCGACGAACCGCGCCGTCCGCCGCAGGAGTTCCCCGGCGTGGGTCCGGCCGGTGCCGGCGTCTTCCTGCGCGAGGTCCGGCGCGTCCGGCCGGAGGCGGCACCGCGGCTGGACGCCAAGGCCCTTCGAGGCGCGCGGCGGCCGAAGCCGCCGCAGGACCCGGACCGGCTCCTCTGCCTCGCGGGACGCACCGGACCGGCCGTCCTGGCGGCGGCACCGGTCCGCGCGGCGATCGACGGACACGTGGCCGAGAACCCGCCGCACCGGGCGGATTCCCCGTGACCTTCTGTCAACAGGGCTTTTCCGCTCCCCCGTTCGCGGGACAACGTGATCACCACGCGGCACAATGGCCGCGGCGGCCCGATCGCGGCCGTACGGGCGAGGGAGAGGGAGAGACCGTGAGTGAGAGCCACACCCCGTCGAGCGGCTCGGCGAGGCTGAACACCGGTGTGGCGCACAACGCGCGCGTGTGGAACCACTGGATCGGCGGCAAGGACAACTACGAGGTCGACCAGCAGGTCGGCGACCACGTCGCCTCGATCAACCCGGTCGTCCGGGACATCGCCCGCGCGGACCGGGACTTCCTGGGCCGGGCGGTGACGTATCTGACCCGCGAGCGCGGTGTGCGGCAGTTCCTCGACATCGGCACCGGCCTTCCGACGGCGGACAACACCCATGAGATCGCGCAGCGGATCGCGCCGGACTCGCGGATCGTCTACGTCGACAACGACCCGATCGTGCTCGTCCACGCCCGCACCCTGCTGACCGGCACACGCGAGGGCGCCACCGACTACATCGACGCCGATGTGCACGACCCGGAGGCCATACTGGAGCGCGCCGCAGGGACCCTGGACCTCACGCGGCCCGTCGCGGTGATGATGCTGGGGATCCTCAACTTCGTGCTCGACACCGACAAGGCCCGGGAGATCGTCCGCCGGATCATGGCGGCGGTTCCCTCCGGCAGCTTCCTGGTCCTCACGCACCCCACGTACGACCCCGAGGTCGGCGGCGAACTGCAGGTACCGGCCATGGAGTTCTGGAACGAGAACGCCACTCCCCCGATCACCGCCCGGAGCGCCGCGGACATCACCGCGTTCTTCGAGGGACTGGACCTGGTCGAGCCCGGTCTGGTGTCCTGCTCTCAGTGGCACACCACCTCCGACTCCGCCGTCACGGTGCCGCAGTACGGTGCGGTGGCCGTGAAGCCCTGACCGCTGAAAGTATGATCAAGCAATGTCTGACATGACCGAAACCACGCCGGGCTGGCTGTCCTCCGACGATCTGGAGATGACACGCGCCCGGATGCCGATCCTGTATGTCGAGGCCGTGCCCGTGCGCGTCGACGACAGCGGTGAAGTCACCAGCGTCGGTCTGCTGCTGCGCATCGGACCCGACGGAACGGTCAGCCGGGCTCTGGTCTCCGGCCGGGTGCTGCACCACGAACGGGTCCGGGACGCCCTGCTGCGCCATCTGGAGAAGGACCTCGGCCCGGTGGCGCTGCCCCTCGTCCCGGCGTCACTGCAGCCGTTCACGGTCGCGGAGTACTTCCCCACGCAGGGCGTCACCCCCTTCCACGACCCCCGTCAGCACGCGGTGTCACTGGCGTACATCGTGCCGGTGACGGGTGACTGCCGGCCCCGGCAGGACGCCCTCGACCTGGTGTGGTTCAGCCCGCAGGAGGCCGTGTCACAGGCGGTCCACAGCGAGATGCCGGGCGGTCACGGGGTGCTGCTGAAGCAGGCACTGGCCCACGCGGGCTGCGTGATCTGACGGGCGGGTGGCCTCAAGGACTTCCCGCGTGGGTGAGGTTGGTGCCGGTCGACGGGTCGAAGACATGGGCCTTGCCCATGTCGACCCGGAGTTCGACGGGTGCGCCCTCACGGGCCCGGGTGGCGGCGTTCAGCCGGGCCACGATCTGCTGGGTTCCCCCGGCCCCGGTGTCGCGCGCGCCCGAGTCCGTGGCGAGTTCCTCCAGTTCGGCGGTGGTCACCGGCCCGCCCTCCGCGCTGAAGTAGACGTACGCGTCGGAGCCCAGCGATTCCAGCACGTCCACGGTGGCGGTGACGACGGGGCCGCCCGTCCCGTGCGCCAGGCTCGCGTCCTCGAAGGCCTCGGGGCGCAGCCCGACGATCACCTCGCCCGGCGCGTCCCGCCGTTCCAGCGCCCGGCGCACGCGGTCGTCGATCGGCAGGTCGCCCAGCGGGGTGCGCAGGACCCCACCGGACAGGGAGGCGTTGACGAAGTTCATCGCCGGGGAGCCGATGAAGCCCGCGACGAACAGGTTGCGCGGCATGTCGTAGAGCTGGGCGGGGGTGCCGACCTGCTGGACCAGGCCCTGCCGCATCACCACGACCCGGTCGCCGAGGGTCATCGCCTCGGTCTGGTCATGGGTGACGTACACGGTGGTGGTGCCCAGGCGGCGCTGCAGCCGGGAGATCTGGGTGCGCATCTGCACCCGGAGCTTGGCGTCCAGGTTGGACAGCGGTTCGTCCATGAGGAACGCCTTGGGGTCACGGACGATCGCCCGCCCCATCGCCACCCGCTGGCGCTGGCCGCCGGAGAGGTTGGCGGGCTTGCGGTCCAGGAACTCGCTCAGGTCGAGCACCCGGGCGGCCTCCTCGACCTTGCTGTCGATGGTGGCCTTGTCCACCTTCGCCAGCCGCAGCGGGAACCCCATGTTCTCCCGCACGCTCATGTGCGGGTACAGGGCGTAGCTCTGGAACACCATGGCGACGTCGCGCTCCTTGGGGGCGAGGTCGTTGACGACCCGGCCGCCGATGCGCAGGGTGCCCTCGGTGATGTCCTCGAGCCCGGCGATCATGTTCAGGGTGGTCGACTTGCCGCAGCCGGACGGGCCGACCAGGATCACGAACTCGCCGTCGGCGATGTCGAGGTCCACGTCCCGCACGGCGAGGGATCCGTCCGGATAACGCTTGGTGACCCCCTCTAGGACGATCTCGGCCATGGGCGGCTCCTCCTTGCCTTCACGCTCATCCCTTGACCGCCCCGGAGGTCAGTCCGGCGACGATCCGCCGCTGGAAGAGCAGGACGAAGATGATGATCGGGATGGTGATCACCACGGCGGCGGCGGCGATCGACCCGGTGGGCTGCTGGAACTGCGAGCTGCCCGTGAAGAACGCGATCGCGGCGGGGACCGTGCGCGCGGACTCGGTGGAGGTCAGCGAGATCGCGAACAGGAAGTCGTTCCAGCAGAAGATGAACACGAGGATGGCGGTGGTGAACACGCCTGGCGCGGCCAGCGGCACGATGACCAGCCGGAAGGCCTGTGCGGGCGTGGCCCCGTCCACCTTGGCGGCCTTCTCCAGGTCCCAGGGGATCTCCCGGAAGAACGCCGACAGGGTGTAGATCGCCAGCGGCAGCGAGAAGGTCATGTACGGGATGATCAGGCCGAGCCAGGTGTCGAAGATCCCGATGATCCGTTCGATGTTGAACAAGGGAGAGACCAGGGAGATCGGCGGGAACATGGCGATGAGGAGTGACATGCCGATCAGCAGCCGCTTGCCGGGGAACCGCAGCCGGGCCACCGCGTAGGCGGCCATGGTGCCGAGGATCACCGCGATCACCGTGGCGATCAGGGCGATGCCGATCGAGTTGATCAGCGCCCGGGTGAACTCGGAGGTCTCGAAGATGCCCTGGTAGTTCTCCCAGGTCCAGTCCCGCGGAATGTAGTTGCCGTCGGTGAGGGTGCCGGGGTCCTTGAACGACAGCGCGGCGATCCACCACACCGGGAACAGGGCGTACAGCACCACCACGACATTGACGACGCCCCATCGGGCGGCGTGGGACCTGCCGGCGGCGGCCATCAGCGCTTCACCTCCGCGCCCGGTGCGGCGGCGCCGAACAGCTTGACGAAGGTGAAGGCGATGATCCCGACACAGAGGAAGATCAGGACCGAGATCGCCGACCCGATGCCCAGGTTCAGCGCGGTGAACAGGTTGTCGTAGCCGAGGATCGACAGGGAGCCGGTGCCCTGGGCGCCCGCGGTCAGGACGTAGATGTTGTCGAAGATCCGGAAGGCGTCCAGGGTGCGGAAGAGCAGGGCGACCAGGATGGCCGGTTTCATCAGCGGCAGCATGACCTTGGTGAACCGCTGCCAGGGGGTGGCGCCGTCGACCATGGCCGCCTTGAGGGTCTCCTCGGGGACGAGGGCGAGGCCGGCCAGCAGGAGCAGCGCCATGAACGGGGTGGTCTTCCACACCTCGGCGAGGACGATCAGCCACAGCGCGGGCCACTGTTCGGTGAGCGGGGCGTCACCGCTGGGCAGCAGCTCGGCGAGGTAGCCGAGTTCGGGGGTCCAGGCGTACTGCCAGGAGAAGGCCGCGACGACGGTGACGATGCCGTACGGGATGAGGACCGCGGTGCGCACCGTGCCGCGCAGGAAGAGCGTGCGGTGCATCACCAGGGCGAGGCCCATGCCGAGGACGAGCTCGATGGCCACGGACACGACGGTGAGGAACACCGTGACCCAGAAGGCGTCCCACCAGAACGGGGAGGACAGCACCGCGCCGTAGTTGCTCAGGCCCACGAACTCGGCCCGTGCAGGGAAGCGCAGGTCGTAGCGCTGGAGGGACAGGTAGACCGCGTAGCCGATGGGATAGGCGGTCACGGCGGTCATGACGAGGACGGCCGGTGCGCACAGCAGCCGGCCCAGGCGGCGCTCCTGCCTGGCTCCGGCCGACAGGGCCTTCTTGCCCTTCGTCCTGCCCTTGGTGGGCTCCGCCCTCGTGCTCACGGGATCACACCCTCGGATCGCAGGGCCTCGTCGATCTGCTCCCCGATGGTGTCGACCGCGCTCTCCGGCTCGATGCCGGACGGCGGGGACAGGGTGTGGGAGACGGCGATCGACACGTTCTGGTAGGCGGGGGTGAGCGGCCGTACGCTCGCCGATTCCAGGGCTGCCAGCACCTCCTCGGAGAAGGGGTACTCCTTCATGAAGGCGGGCTCGTCGTACAGGGCGCGCAGGGTGGGCGGCAGTCCGCCCTCGAGCGCGGCGGTGAGCTGGTTCTCCCGGTTCCGCAGGCACAGGGCCGCTTCGAAGGCCAGGTCGGGGTGGCGGGAGTAGGCGCTGACGGCGAGGTCGATGCCGCCGATGGTGGGGCGGGCGGGGCGGCCCGCGTCGACGCGGGGGTAGGGCGCCCAGCGGAAGTTCTCGAACAACCGCGGGTTGTTCGCCTTCATCGACGGATAGACGAACGGGTAGTTGAGCTCGAAGGCCGCCACGCCCGACTCCATGGCCAGGCGGTTCTGGTCCTCCATCTGGTTGGGCAGGGAGGGGTCGGCTGCCGGGGAGTTCGCGAGTTCCCGCATGATCGAGGCGGCCCGTACGGCGGGCGGGCCGAGGGAGGGCTCGGTGGCGCCGGTGTCGAGGATGGTGCCGCCCGCGCTGTTGATCAGCGAGTTGAACCAGACGGTGAGGCCCTCGTACTGGGCGCCCTGGATCTCCACGTGGTGCGGCCTGCCCTGCCGGGCGAGGTCGCGGGACATGTTCAGCATCTCGGACCAGGTCTTCGGCGGGGTGGGCACCAGGTCCTTGCGGTACCACAGGAGCTGGGTGTTGGTGTTGTACGGGACCGCGTACAGCTTGCCCTTCCAGGTGGCCGTCTGCAGCGGGACGCGGAGCGTGCCCTCGGTGGCCCGCCGTTTCGCCTCGCCCGTCCACTCACGGATCCAGCGGGCCTCGGCGAACTCCGCGGCCCAGGTGACGTCCAGGCCGAGGATGTCGAGGGAGTCGTCCTCGGCGGCGAGCCTGCGCACCATCTGCTGACGCTGGCCGTCGGCGGCCCGGGGCAGTTTGTTGTAGCTGATGCGGTAGCGGCCGCCGGACGCCCGGCTGCAGCGGTCGGCGGCCTGCTGCAGGGCGCCGGAGTCGTCGGGGAAGTTGTACCAGTCGAGGGTGGGCCGGGAGGTGTCCTCGTCGCCGCCGCAGGCGGCGAGCGCGGATGCCAGCAGGGTCAGCGCGACCAGCGCCCGCGTCCGTCGCGGCCTTCCGGTACGTCCGCGCCTCGCGTGCACGCGCTCCACACCTCGCTTCCGGGATGGCGGCGCGGGTGTCCGACCCCGCGGTAGTGCCTACCCGGCGAACATTAAACGGGACATAGGGTTACATCAAGGACATTCATTGATGACTCACCCACGGCACTCGGCGTGCGGGTGCCGGTTCAGCCGGTGGAGCCACCCGGCACCACCGGGCCGGTCCCGTAGGCCACGACGACGGCCCGGGCGTGGCTGTCGAGGTCGGGCTCGGTCATCGTGCGGTTCGGACGGGTTCGGCGAGGATCTTCGGCGCGCGGGGAGCGGGAGGCCCCGGGCGGTCCTCTTGACGAGGCCCCCTCCCCGCGCTCGGCCGTGCCCTGCTCGGCGCACGTCGGGTCGCGCGGCTTCCCCGTGTACCGCGCCGGCTCCGGGTCCGCGGGCGAGGTGCGGCCCGAGAGCGCTACGGCCGTGGTCGCGGTCGGTGCCGCGCGGAGGGAGGCGAGCAGAGCCCTCGTCCCGCCGTGACCATTCCTGATCACGGGTGAATCCACGCCGTCGGCTCCGGCGGATCGTCAGCCCGCTGGTCGACGATCGCGGTGAACCTCGGCGGTACTCCGTCGGAGGCACCCGACCGCGGTAGCAGGCGGCCCCTTCGGCCGGCGCGTGGAGAAATGGCGAAGAGGCCGCCTCGGGTGTCCCCGATACGGCCTCCGACCTGCTGCTCAACAAGTCGGGACGACAGGATTTGAACCTGCGACCCCTTGACCCCCAGTCAAGTGCGCTACCAAGCTGCGCCACGTCCCGTTGCCCGCCTGACCTGGGGATTCCCCGGGCCGAACGCGCACGGAAACCATACCGCACTCCGGGCGGTGATCGCGCACCCGTTTACGGCCGCGGGCGCTCCTCGGGGGCCGGGCGGACCGGGACGACGAGGCCGGTCGCCCCGGCGATCAGCGGTCCGAGGCGTTGTCAGTCCGCGGGCGGCAGACCCAGCAGGGGGTGTGCCTCGAGGAGCCGGGTCGGGGCCGCCTGGCGCCAGGAGTCGGCGAGGATGTCGCGCAGCTCGCCCTCGCCCTCCAGGGCGGCGAGGCGGACCCTGACCCAGGCGAACTGTGCCTCGTGGCCGGCTATCCAGAACTTCCCCGGTTCGGCGAGGGCCAGTTCGTCACGCTCCTCCTTGGGGCAGCGCACGGCGATGGAGGTCTCGTCCTCTGGCAGGGTGGCGAACATCTTCCCCGCGACCCGGAACGTGGGCATGCTCCAGGCGACCTTCTCCGTGGTGTCCGGCAGGGACAGGGCGATCCGTCGTACGTCTTCGGCATCCGGCATGGCAGGCACCGTAGCGGCCGGCACTGACACTCACCCTGTGACGGCCGGTACGGCGTCCGCTCCCGGGCGCTTGTAGTAGATCGTCGTCGGCCGCAGCACCCCGGCGGGGTCCGCCGCGTAGTCGGGGATGGCGCCGACGGGGGTCCAGCCGGAGGAGCGGTAGAGGTGCTCGGCCGGGCTGCCGGTCTCGGTGTCCAGGTGCAGCAGGGTGACGCCCCGCGCGGTGGCGGCCTCCTCCGCGACGGTCAGCAGCCGCCGGCCGAGGCCCCGGCCGCGGGCCGCGCGGTGCACCATCAGCTTCACCAGTTCCGCGCGGTGGGCGCTGTTGGGCTTGTCGGGGAGGGCGAGGCTCACGGTGCCCAGCACCCGCCCGGGTTCCTCGTACGCCACCCACACCGCGAGCCGGCCGGCGGCGACGGCCGCGGCCCGTTCCCTCCACCAGGCGGCGGCCTCCGCGCGGTCGAGCGGGGCGAGGAAGCCGACGGAGGCGCCGCCGTCCACCGTGTCGGCCAGCAGCTCGGCCAACGCCGGGGTGAAGTGGGTCAGTTGAGCGGCATCCAGCCGGATGGTGTTCACGGTCGCACCACCGCCAGTACGTAGCGCACGCCCCCGGGGCCGGGGCAGCGGAACCGGGTGGGTCCCCAGACGCGGAGTCTGAGGCAGTCGCCGTCGCCGAGACGGTGCTCGACGTCCCGGTCCGTCACGGCGAGGGTTCCCGCCAGGACCCAGATGTGCTGCTCCAGGCCGGGTACGGGCGGCCGGTCGTAGGCGATGTCCGCACCGGGGTCGAGCCGGCCCTCGACGAGCTCGCCGCGCAGTCCGCCGTGCGGCGGGGAGACGGAGCGTCGGACGAAACCGGAGGCCCTGTCCTCCCACACCGGTTGGTCGGCGGCCCGCACCACCGGTGCGGGTTCCGCCTCGATCTCGCTGAGCAGCTGGGACATGGTCCGACCGTAGACGGCGCACAGCCGGTTGAGCAGGGAGGCGGTGGGACTGGTCTCCGCCCGTTCGGCCCGGGACAGGGTGGACCGGCTGATCCCACTGCGCTCCGCCAGCTCTCCGAGCGACCAGCCGTGCTCACCCCTGAGCTCGGCCAGCCGCGCACCGAGCCGGACGTCGACGGGGTCCGGGGGCACGACCTCATTGCGTTTCACATTCGGGATAGTATCCCAAATACGAGATCTATTATGTCGCGTTCATGACAACATCGAGGCGGTCCGACCGGGCCGGAAGCCCGGCCGCTGACGGACGGGCCGTGGCCACCGTCCCGGGCGGTCCGGGCCGGGACCGGGAACGGCTCACTGTGGCCGCGCCCGGACGAGGCCGCGACACGTCCGGCCACCCGCCCGGGCGCTCCCCCCCGCCGCCTGACGGGTCTCCGATCTGCGATCAGGGACCCGTCCCGCCGAATGAGACACCCCTCGGTGTTCATTGACAGGCGCGCGCGGCTGCCCACAGGATGTGGCACATGCTCACGACGCACCCCGGCGTGGTGTGCCGCTACGTGGACCTGCGGCGCACCTGCAGCGCCCTCTGTCGCTGACCGACCGCCCTCCGCGGCCCCCAGGCGCCTGACCCCTTCCGTCGGTCACGGCCGTCCGCCGCTCGGCCGAGCCGCGCCCGCCGTCCGCGCCGCCCGCCTCCTGCGCGTTCCCCACCCCCCTCTCCGTGCGGGTCCGCCTCCGCGAACCCGTCGACGCCGTGTGCCCCGGCACACGGTGGCCCGCCGTGTGCGCCGAGCCCGTCCCGGCATGCCCCGGCACGCCCTGCCGGCGTCGGGGCGGTGGCGCGGCCCTCCCCTCCCCCGCCCCGCTCCCGCCTCCGGCCGTACGGCCCCGGGGGCCGGCACCGTCACAGAAAGTACGAGATGCCCGGACGACCCACGCCCCGACGACCCGGACCGCACCGCCGATCCGGCCGACCGCGTGCCGCCGCACCCGGCGCCGACCTGTCCGTCCCGGCCCTGTTGCCCGTCGGCGACGCGGACCGGCTCGCGGACCGCGACGCCCTCACCCGTACGGCCGAGCCCCGGTCCCGGGCCCGCCTTTCGGTGGTCCGGGGCGCCCGCCACGGCGTCCTCGACGACGTGAACCACCGCTCGGTGGCCGCCGGGACCGTCGCCTTCCCGGAGACGCCGCGCACCGCGCTGGTGCCGGTGGAGCCGAGCACCTGGTGAACACCGGGGCCACCACCGGAGCGCTCCCCCGGCTCGCCCTCCCCGCCCGAACCCCGATCCCGAAAGGTCCACCCATGGCCTCCATCCTGTCCGTCTCCGGAAGCCCCTCCACCGGTTCACGCACCGCGCGACTGCTGCGCCATCTCGACGACCGGCTGCGGCTGCACGGACACGACGTGACGCCGCTCGACGTGCGCACCCTCCCGGCGGAGGCACTCCTCGGCGCCGACTTCCGGCACCCGGCGATCACCGCCGCCACAGCCCTGTTCGAACAGGCGGACGGTGTGGTGATCGGCACTCCCGTGTACAAGGCCGCCTACTCGGGCCTGCTGAAGTCCCTGCTGGACCTGCTCCCGCAGTACGTCCTGACGGGCAAGACGGTCTTTCCGCTGGCCACCGGGGGCAGCACGGCCCACGTCCTGGCCATCGACTACGCGCTGCGTCCCGTGCTCAACTCCATGGGCGCGCTGCACATAGTCCCCGGCTGGTTCACCCTCGACCGGGACATCATCGTCGACGACGACGGCGCGACGGTCGTCGCGCCGGGCGCCGCCGAGGCCCTGGCACAGGTCACGGACCAGTTCTCGGCGGCGCTGGGAGGGGTCACGGCCAGGCTCGCGCCCACCGGCTGACCGGCGGGCCGCCGCGGCCGAGATCCACCTGCCCGACGGGGCACGGACGACGGCCGGGCCGGGCACGCACACGTTCACGACGCGGGGGGAGTGACCGGGAGGCGGCCGGGCTCCGGGAGGAGGGGCACGGGCAGGAATCACCTGGCCGGCTGGGGTGCGGAGCGGCGGGCGTCGACCGGCACCACTGCTCCCAGGGCTCCGAGCCCCAGCTCGTTCCACATGAACCAGGAGCGTTCCTGGCCGGAGGGCCCGAACAGATGGACCGCCAGTTCGTCACTGACGGTGACACGCCCGAAGCGCGGGACGACGGTGGTGGTCCTGACGTCGACGCCGGCCAGGTCGTCCGCGTCCGACCCGGTCGGGGGAGCGGCTCCGAGGCCGTGCCGCTGGATCGGCGGGTGCTTCACGGCAAGGGGAAGGCACGCACGGTCCGTGCCGTGCCGCTCGACAGTGTCCGGTCAGTTCTCCTGGAGCACGGAGAGGACGTTCCCGGCCGGGTCGGTGAACCACGCGATCGCCGCGGGGCCGTCGCCGCCGACCCGGACGACGCCCTTCTCGTCATGGTCGAATTCCGCGTAGCGCTCCAGGGTGACGCCGCGCCGCTCCAGTTCGGCGACGGCCGCCACGATGTCGTCGACGGGGAAGTTGAGGATCGTGAACGTCGCGGGGGCGTGCGTCTCCTTCGGGTAGACGAAGACCCGCGCGCCGCTGCCGAGCGTGAGGGCCAGCACCCGCATGTCCCCCTGCCCGGTCTCCTCCATCGGGAGGCCCAGAGTCTCGCCGTAGAACCGGCGGGCCTCGCCGAGGTCGTCGACCGAGAAACCGCTGAACGCCTGCGCCTGACCGAACATGCTCCGTGTCTCCTTCGCGGGTGGACCGTCCCACACGTCTCAGGCCACACCATGCGCGCCGGTGCGCGCCACACGGGGCGGCCGGATGGTCGCACGCCCTTCGTCCCGCAGGGAGACCGGTCCGTCCGGGAGCAGGTCACCCTGCCGCCGCTCCCGGACGGGCAGGGCGTCAGCCCCCCGAACAGACGGCGCCGTTGAGGCGGAGGACCGTCGGCTGCGGGTTGGGTCCGTCGTTGGCGCCGACGAAGCCGAACGCGGCCGTCGACCCGCCGTCCGGGGCCAGCGGCCCGGCGCCCTCGGGGGCGGTCACCCGTACGTGCCGGCCGGTCTGGTGGAACGTGGCGTTCCAGCCGGAGGAAACCGACTGACGGTCGGTCGGCCAGTCCCAGTCCACGGTCCAGCCGGTGATCGGGGTGTCCGAGAGGTTCCGGACGGTGACCGTGGCCACGAAGCCGTTGCCCCAGCTCGTGTCATGGTGGTAGGTCACCGCGCAGGGGGCGTCCGGCGGAGCACCGGTGGTGAAGGTCAGCGGGGTGGACGGTGCGGAGATCCGGCCCGAGGCGTCGGCCGCCAGCACGTTGACCGTGTGGGTGCTGCCCGGCGGCAGGTTCCCCAGGGTCACGGACGTGCCGGTGGTCTCGCCCACCACGTGGGTGTGCGCGCCGTCACGCTCCTGGACCAGGTAGCGGGTGGCGCCCGCCGCGCCCTCCCAGGACAGGCTCGCGGTGGTGTCGGTCACCGCCTCCAGACGCGGAGTCCCCGGAGCCTCGGCGCCGGAGGCGCCGGGCCCGGTGCCGGCCTCCGGGGTGAGGGTGACGGTGAGCATCCCGTACGGCGGCACGGTGACCCGGGAGGCGGACGCCCCGCCGTCGGAGAGGTCGGTGATGTCGCTGTCACCGCGCGCGTAACGGCTGACCTCGGGTGCGGCGGCGGACGGGGTGAAACCCGCGTACTCGAGGTCCACGGTCCGGGCGGCGTCCGGGCCCTTGTTGATGAGCAGGACGCTCAGCCGCCCGTCGCGACGGTGCACGGCGTGTACGGACACGTCCTGCGCGGAGGACGCGGCGGCGACCAGGGTGTCGCCCGCGGTGCCCAGTTCGCCGGTCATCTTCATGCCGTAGTAGGGGTGGAACGGCGTGTTGGGCGCCGGCTCGCAGACATCACCCGTACAGGCGCCGCTGGAGAGCATCCCCATGTCACCGTAGTCCGTCTCGCCGTCGACGGTGGTGATCCGGTCCGCGCCGTTGTGGGTGTTCCACCAGTCGACGGTGAAGACACCGTTCTCCAGGGCCGTCATGAAAGCGTCGGCCGCGAACAGGCCGTTGGGGCGGGCGGTGAGCCTGGCGCCGCCCGTGTTGGTGTTGATCTCGGTGAGGGCGATGCCGATGCGTGGTGAGTCGGCGCCCGCGTACCGGTCGAGCTGGCCGCGTACCTCCCGCAGTTCGCCGGGCAGCCTGGTCAGCCTCGTCATGGCGTCCTCGGCGGTGGTGTCGGCACCGCCCGCGTACCAGTGGACGCTCACGAAGTCGATGACGTCGGTGACTTCGGAGAGCACGGTGTGGTTCCAGTCGCCCGGATCGCCTTCGCCGACGACGCCGTCCGGCCAGTGGCCCGGGGTGGTGAGGACCGCGCCGATCTTGATGGTCGGGTCGACGGCCTTCATGGCCTCGGCGTAGGCGCGGACCTGACGGGCGTACTCCCGCGGGCTCTTGTCCTCGTGCTCGTCGTGCTCCCAGCCGTTGCCGTAGTGGCCGTTGCCGTAGATCTCGTTGCCGATCTCCCAGTACCGCGCGCCGTAGTCCTTGGTGACGTTGGCGTACCGGACCCAGCCGGCCGCCTCCTCGGGCGTGCCGGAGCCGTAGTTGGCGATCAGGATCGGCTGGGCGCCGGTGGCGCGGACGGTGCCCATGAAGGAGTCGAAGCCGGTGCCGGGGGCGACGTAGCCGCCGGGCGCCGTGTGCGTCTCCCAGTGGTAGATGTCCGCGTACGAGCCGCCGGGGTAGCGCATCGCCCCGACGTCGGCGGCCTTCATCAGGTCGGCGACCTCGGGATCGTTCATGTGGGAGTCCCAGACGGCCGCGTTGACTCCGCGTGCGGTGTCGGGCATGCGGCCCAGCGATGCCTGCGTGTTGACCCGGACGTCGACGTCCGCGGCAGGGGCCTCGGGGGCGGCGGCGGCCGACGCGACACCGGCGGCGTTCAGCGGGGACAGCAGGGCGAGCGCGGCGGTCAGGGCGGCGGCGGCGCGTGCGAGGTGGCGGGTGCCGGTACCGGCCGGCCGGCCGGGTCTCTGCGGCAAGGGCATGGGGGTCCTCCCTCGGGGTCCGGCGGCACGGGCGGGGCAGCGGGGGCCGGACCGTGCGCCCGGACAGGCGGAGTGCCGGCGCGGCAGCAGGACGTTCCGCGCCGGTGGCACAGGAAACGGTGCGTGGATGCGGTGCGGTCGTGCACGGGCGGCGCGCGGCGGATCCCGCCGATGGGAGCGCTCCCATGATGGGAGTGGTGTGACGTTCTGTCAACAGGCGGGCGGACTCCGGGGCATCGGACGCCCGGGGCGGCTGTTCCTCGCCGGTGCCGCGGTCCTCGCCGTCCCCGTCCGGTGGCGGCGCCGTCTCGTCACCCGGAACGCCCGGCCGGGAAGCACCGGGAGACACGCCGGACATGCACAGATCCCCCGACAGCGTGTCCTCGTTCGTGCGCGACGACCGTGGCGACGACGCGGAACCGGCCGTCGAACACGGACCGGACCTCGTCCAGCGGGTCCTCGGCGGTCTTCGTCTCGACGGACGCGCGGCACGGCCGGGGTGCGCCGCGCCTTGACGATCGCCGCCGATCCCGGTGACGGCGGTCGGCGGGTGCGTCACAAGCGGAGCGCGTGTGCCGCGGAACACCGGCCTGGCCCATGCCCAGGCCCCGGGGTCAAAACCCTTGGTCAACAGGTCTTCACGACGCGGAGGGCGAGGCACACGACGGGGGTGTCGTCCTCGACCTGCGCGCCCTCGCACCTCCAGAACCTGCGGTGGCCGGTGCGCCACTCCTCCAGGGAGGCGTCACCCTCGCCCTCGGCGGCGGCGTGTTCCCACGTGACCTCGCTGAAGGACCTCTGCTCCACCCCCGTGATCTCTATGGTGGCGATCGCGTGACCGTCGTCGTCCAGGAGGGCCATCCGCTCACCGACGAACTCGAGGCCCTCGGTCTCCTCGACGTACTCGGCCAGCAGACCGGTCGTGGCGGTCTTCCGCCCGGCCAGGACCAGGGAGTTCAACCGGCCCCGCAGCTCGCCCGGAGTGCCGAGCTCCATCGTGCGCATACCGTCAACTCGCGGCCACACCGCTCATCGCCTCGCTCGATCGTCCACGCGACGGGCGTGGGCCGCTTCGGAACGATCATTATGCGCCGCCGGCGAGCCCTCGCCCTCCCGCATCCCGTGGACCACGTGAAGGGCGGCCACCACAGCGTCTTCGGATGAGCCGCCCCGACGGTCCGGCGCGTCACCCGGGCCGGACCGGCGTGGTTCGTCCGGCGTGTGGCGAGCACTGCGACGAGAGACGTCACGGCCGACCCCGGCGGACCGGGCAGGAGCGGCCCCGGAGTGGTCGCCCGTTCGCAGGAGGAGCCGGGCGCCGAGCATGCGGGTGCCGTTGCACCCGCCCCTCGGGCCAATGATCCAAAACGCCCGTTGTGACCTTGGATATACCCTTTGGCTCCCGGTTGCGCGTAGCTTGGCCGACTGCTCTCGCACACGGTGCCGCAATATCGGATGCGCCTTACATCGATCGTTCAGGAGACCCATGCGCCCCCGGATAGCCTCTCTCCCGCCCGTCGCCCTGGCGGGTGGCGCGCTGACCGTCGGCATCGGCGGCCTGTACCTCGCCGGGCTGCTGCTCACCGGCGGTGAGATCGAGGCGGGGACGACGGTGCGCGGCGTGGACATCGGGGGCCTGACCCGCGAGGAGGCCACCCGGAAACTGGAGCGGCACCTGGTGGCGGCCGGCCCGCAAGAGCTGGCCGTACAGGTCGGCGACCGTAAAGGCGCGGTCGATCCGCGGCAGGCGGGGCTCACCTTCGGCATCCGGGAAACCCTGGACCGGGCGGCGTCCACCGGCGCCGGTCCGGTCAGCGTGATCGGCGGGCTGTTCCGCTCGGGCGGTGACATCGAGCCGGTCGTGCGAGTCGACGAGGACAGGGCCCGTACCGCCCTCGGGAAGCTGGCGAAGACGCTCGATGCGAAGGTCCGCGACGGTGCCGTCTCCTTCGCCGACGGCCGTGTCGAGCAGACCGCCCCGCGCACCGGGTACGCGCTGGACGTGGACGCCGCGATCGGCTCACTGCGCGCCCCCTTCCTGCGCGGCGCGGCGGACCCGGTCACGGTACTGCCCGCACGCGAGACCAAGCCCGAGGTCACGGCGGGAGAGGTCCGGCGGGCGGTGCGCGGGTTCGCGCAGCCGGCGATGTCGGCACCGGTCACGCTCACCGCGGGCGGCAAGCGGTTCACGCTCACCCCGGCCGTGCTGGGCGAGCACCTGACGATGCGGCCGGACGGCGCCGGCGGGCTCACACCGGAGCTCGACAGCAAGGGCCTGCGTGCCGCGCCGGTGGTGACCGACGCCCTGAACGGCCTCCCCGCCACACCCCGGAACGCCCGGCTGGGGCTCGAGGGCGACAGGGTCGTGGTGGCCGCCGACGCCAGGGCCGGCGTGGAGGTCACCGACAAGGCCCTGGGCAAGGCCGTCCTGCCCCTGCTCACCAAGTCGGGCACCGCCCGCACCGGCGAGGTGGACACGCGACGGATCCAGCCGGAGGTCACCCGCGAGAACGCGGCACGTCTGGGGCTGACGGAGCGGATGTCCTCCTTCACCGTCCATTTCGAACCGGCCGCCTACCGCACGACGAACGTCGGCCGGGCCGTGGAACTCATCAACGGCTCCGTCGTCATGCCGAACGAGACCTGGAGCTTCAACCGGACCGTCGGCGAGCGCACCGAGGCCAACGGCTTCGTCGACGGCGTCATGATCTACGACGACCAGTACAGGAAGGCGCCGGGCGGGGGCGTCTCCGCCGTGGCCACGACCGTCTTCAACGCGATGTTCTTCGCCGGGGTCAAGCCCGTCGAGTACGGCGCCCACTCCTTCTACATCGAGCGCTACCCCGAGGGCCGTGAGGCGACGGTCGCCTGGGGCAGCCTGGATCTGAGGTTCACCAACGACTCCGGCAAGGCCGTCTACATCCAGGCCGAGTCCACCGACACCTCGCTGACCGTCAGCTTCCTCGGTACGAAGAAGTACGACGAGGTCACGTCGGTCAAGGGGCCGCGCACCAACGTGCAGCAGCCGGAGACGAAGGTGAGCACCGATGGGCAGTGCGTGCCGCAGACCCCGCTCGAGGGCTTCGACGTCACCGTCGAGCGGGTCTTCCACGACGACGGCCGGGAAGTGAAGCGGGAACCGTTCCGCACGCGCTACACCCCGCGCAACGAAGTCACCTGCGAAGAGACGCCGAGCACGCGCCAGCCCTGAAGGACGCGACCCCGCCGGCTCGTCCGGCGTGACGTCGTCCCGGACCTCACCGGCCTGCACTCCCCGGTCGACCGACGGGTGCGCTGAACCGGGCCCCGCAGCGCCGCCCGCCCGGGTGGCCCGAACCGCTGGGGCCGTAGAACGCCCCGCGTCCGGCGTGCGGCGACGTGGCCGCAGCGCGGGCGGCGGCGCAGTGCGGACCGTGCCGAGGAGGATGCCGCGAGCAGGTTCGTGAGGGCGACGCCCGCATGGGACAGGTTGCCGGTGATGCCCCGGTCACCGGCTGCGCTGCTGCGGCCGGGTTCCAGCCCGAAGAGTCCGAACGCGATCTTCGACTGCTCGGCCGACACCCCCGCCGAATCATCACCGAACTCGGGGAGACCCGCGCCAGGCCCCGCTCGGCGTGGCCCTGACCGGCGACACCACCCGGTTCACCGGACCGCCTTTCCACGAGTCGGCATGGTGGCCGCACACATAGCCAACCCTCAAACCATGTTCCCTCGCCACATGTGCGCCTGACCTGCGGATTCCTACGGTGTGGCGACACGCAAACGTCCCCGTCACACCCCAGGAAGTGATGCCGATGTCGTCGCCCGCAACCGCTCCACCAGCCCCGAACAACCTCAAGCGCATCGTCGCCACGTCCCTCATCGGCACCACCACCGAGTGATACGACGACTTATTCGATCAGGGCCAGGGCCTGGGGTTTTACCTCATCGGCGGACTGAAGGTCAGCACCGAACCAGCACCGGAACCCGACCGTTGCCGGTCGGGCAGCGGATAGGGGCTCGACTCGGTGCCGGGGAGGGGGTCCAGAGGCCGGCGGGACTCACAGACGTCGGAAAAGCCGGTGTTCTCATCTGCCACCGTTTCGGTCCACGCCGCACCACCCCTGACTTCGCTCTGTCACGAGTGGTAGAGCACCCGCACCACCATCGTGTCGGCGGACAGGCCCTCCAGACAGGCGTTGAACATCCGCTCGTAGTCGGGGCCGCCGCCCTCCACCCACCGCCCGCCGAGGGTGAGCGGGCCGGCGACGGACTGGACGGTGTTACTTGTGCTCCCGGCGGCCGAGGTGTCGAACCGGGGCCCGCCGGTTCTCCAGATGGGCGATACCACGCTCGATCCGGACACGGCGTGAGGCGTGCGCCTCGCGTCGGCGCTCGCACATCTCCCCGTACCGGTCCGGACGTTCTTCTTGAACGTGCGGTGCGGCCGTGTCACCACCCGGCCACCGGTCCGGGCGCCCGGGTTCTGGAGCCGGCATCGGCGAGGATCTCGAGCGCAGGAACGCCGGACAGGAGCCCGACCAGCCCCAGCCGGCGTGCCGACGGGCGTGGTCGGCAGTACTGACGGCCAGGTCGGAAAAGGCTCCGTCACAGCCCCATGACAACAAAGTCAGTGGTCCCCGTGCACCTCGAGGATACGATGACAGTATCGGCCGCGCGATGCTCTCCGGCCTCAACTTTCGTCACTTGATGCGATAAACCCAGGGGTAGGTTGCGCGCGCGAGAATGAGTAATCGCCGATTGCGGTCACGAATTCGGAATGCATGTCGGACAGTCACGAAGGGTTGATGTCATGCCACTTCCACCGCCGTCTCCGCAGGGGACCGCTCTGATCACGGGAGCGTCATCGGGCATCGGCGCGGCCATGGCGCGCGCGCTTGCGTCACGCGGTTACGGCACCACCTTGGTGGCGCGCGACGGGGACAGGTTGTGTCGCATTGCGGATGAGCTGCGAGAGCACGGTGCCCGTGTCGAGACCATCGAAGCCGATCTCACCAGTCGGACGGACCGAGCCGAGCTCGAGGCACGCGTCAGACGGAACGGGCTGGCCGTCGACATACTGATCAACGGTGCCGGTGCGGCCACCCGCGGCAGCATCGCGGAGTGCGACTTCGACACTGAACTCGGGCATATGGAGCTGAACATGATCAGCGTCGTGGATTTGTGCCGCAAGTTCGTCAACGGCATGATCGCCCTGAATTCCGGAGCGATTCTCAACATAGCCTCGACGGCAGCCTTCAAGCCGATGGACGGACAGGGCACTTACGCGGCATCGAAGGCGTTCGTGCTGTCCTTCACCCGTACGCTCAGGCTCGAACTCCGCGAAACCCCGGTGACCGTGACCGCACTGTGCCCCGGTCCGGTTCCTACTGATTTCGACCGACGCGCAGGATTCACAGCCGAGGAGATCGCGGCAGTCCCCGCGATCATGTGGAAATCCGCCGACGATGTCGCCGCCGTCGCGGTGGACGCACTGGAGCGCGGAGCGGAACTGTGCATACCGGGCCGGGCGAACGTGGCAGACGCGACGATGTCGCTGCTGAAGGCCAAGCAACAGGCGTCGCAGGCGGTGAGTCGGTGATCCGCCTCGGCGGAGAACCTCGCGGGTTTTCCGCCGAGGCGCCAGGAGCGCCCCGGCGGCGCCTCGGAAGGCTCCGCCGGGCCGGGCTGGTCAGTGGCCGTTGTGCGCCTCCGCCCGCGCGAGGCTGGCTCGGGCGGCGGCCACGACCCGGTCCACGGTGAGACCGAACTTTTCATACAGGACTTCGCAGGGTGCGCTGGCACCGTAGTGCGACAGGGCGACGATCTCCCCGTGCTCGCCGACGAATTCACGCCAGCCGAGGGCGATCCCGGCCTCCACCGACACGCGTGCCCCGACCTCCGGCGGCAGGACTTGGCGGCGGTAGACCGGGTCCTGCTCGGTGAACCACTCCACGCAGGGCATCGACACCACCCGGGTCGCGATCGCCTCCGCTTCGAGCAGTTCGGCCGCCCGCACCGCGAGCTGCACCTCGGATCCGGTGCCGATCAGAATGACCCGGGGCGTCGGAGCCGAGGATTCGACGAGCACGTAGCCGCCCCTGGCAACCCCGGCGTCCGTGGGCTGGTCGAGCACGGGCAGATCCTGCCGCGACAGGAGCAGGCCGGCGGGACGGTCGCCGTGTTCGAGGATGGTGCGCCACGCGGCCACGGTCTCGTTCGCGTCCGCCGGGCGCACCACATCGAGTCCAGGGATCGCGCGCAACGCGGCGAGGTGCTCGATGGGCTGATGCGTCGGGCCGTCCTCGCCGAGACCGATCGAATCGTGTGACCAGACATACGTCACCGGCAGTCCCATCAGGGCCGCGAGACGGACCGCCGGGCGCATGTAGTCCGAGAAGACGAGGAACGTGCCCCCGTAGGGCCGGAACCCGTAGAGCGCGAAGCCGTTGAGGATCGCACCCATGGCGTGCTCACGGACGCCGAAGTGCAGGTTGCGGCCGTAGGGTGAGCCGCCCTTGGGCTCGGGCAGGAAGCTGTCGGCCCCGTGGATCACCGTGCAGTTGTTCCCACCGAGGTCGGCGGAGCCGCCCCACAGCTCGGGCAGCGACGCGGCGATCGCGTTGAGCACCGAGCCGGACGCAGCGCGGGTGGCCGTCCGCGTACCGGCCGGGAAGACGGGGAGTTCGGACCACCACCCATCCGACAGACCGCGGCTCCTCATGCGGTCGAGGAGTTCCGCGCCCTGCGGATTGCCGGCGCGCCACTTGTCGAACCGAACGTTCCAGTCCGCACGCGCCCCCTGGCGTCGCTCAGTGCCCTGACGCGTGTGGCGGAGCACGTCGTCGGGGATGTGGAGGATCCGGTCCTCGGGGAGTCCGAGCAGGCGCTTGGTCGACGCCACCTCGTCGGCGCCCAGCGGCCCGCCGTGCGATTTCGCGGTGCCCCGGGCGGTCGGCGCCGGCCAGGCGATGACGGATTCGACCGCGATGATCGAGGGACGGTCGGCCTCGTCGCGCGCCGCAATCAGCGCGCCGTACAGCGCCGAAAGGTCATTGATGTCCCGGACACGTTGCGTGTGCCAGCCATAGGCGTCGTAGCGTGCGAGTACGTCCTCGCTGAATGCCAGATCGGTGTCGCCCTCGGTGGAGATGTGGTTGTCGTCGTAGAGGAGGACGAGGTTGCCGAGCCGCTGATGGCCGGCGAGAGAGGACGCCTCGCTGGTCAGCCCCTCCTGAAGATCGCCGTCCGACGCGATGACCCAGACGGTGTGATCGAACACGGATCGGCCGGGCGGGCTCTCCGGATCGAACAGACCGCGCTGCTTCCGTGCCGCCATCGCCATGCCCACCGCCGTCGCGAGGCCCTGGCCGAGCGGCCCGGTCGTCATTTCGACGCCGGGTGTGCGACCGTACTCCGGGTGTGAGGGGGTCGGTGATTCCCACTGTCGCAGCCGCGCGAGATCGTCGACGGACAGCTCGTAGCCCGAGAGGATCAGCTGAACGTACAGTGCCAGGCTCGTGTGCCCGCATGAGAGAACGAACCGGTCGCGGCCGATCCACGCCGGGTCCGCCGGGTCGTGCCGCATCAGGTGCTGAAAGAGCAGGTAGGTCGCCGGGGCGAGGGCCATCGCCGCGCCGGAGTGGCCGCCCCCCGCCTGCTGGACGGCGTCGGCGGCCAGGGTACGGCTGACCGCGATCGCCTTGTCATCGAGATCGGACCATTCGAGGGCGGTCTCGGCGCTCACTGTGCTGGTTCCCCTTCGTTCGCGGTGATGTGTGGTACCTCGTTCACGAACTGACGGATCTCGGCCAGCTCGCCGCGGACCAGATGGTCCATAAGGCTTCTGTCCGCTGCGGGCAGGGCCCTGATGAGTTCGGCGGGCACCCGCTCGACGAACGAGCGTGCCAGCGACAGCGTCTCGTCCAGGGCCTGCTCGTCATGCAGCTTCAGGCCGTCGAGCGCGTCCCGGACATCTCCGCGGCACATGTCGTCCGCGTACGGGGGGATGAGGTCTTCGGCCAGTCCCGTGATGACGTCGAAGGTGTCGACCACCATCCGCATGCAGGCGGCGAGGTTTGCGGGCTCGTCGCGCCGCTGGGTGATCGAGGGCGCGCCGGCCTCGCGGATCCGCCAGTGGTAGACGACTTCCGAAAGGACGTCGACCGCCGATGCCTCGATGTGGGCGCGCATCATGACCGGCGCGTCCTCGTACGCCGGCAGCGCGAAGACCAGTTCCCGCGAAGTCCAGAACGAGCGGCGGAACACCTTGTTCCAGACCATGCGGTCGCGTATCAGTGCGGTGTGGCAACGGATGTGGGTGCGGCGCCGGTTCTGCGCGAACACGTCCCGGTATCCGGGGTGGGGACGCACGCCGGTGCTGTCGATCCGCCGCACGTCGCCGGTCGAGAAGTCGGATCCGGAGGCTTCGAGCGAGGCGATGTGGGCGGCGTACGCGCCGGGCGGCACGATGTCGTCGCCGTCGCAGAAGGCAAGGTATGTCCCGCGCGCTGCCCGGACGCCGGCGTTGCGGGCGGCACTCAAGCCGAAGTTGCGTTGCTCGAGGATTCGCACCCGGGAGTCCTTGCGTGCCCACGCATCGGCGATCGGGCGGCTGCCGTCCGCCGAGCCGTCGTCGACGACGATGATCTCGGTGTCGGCAATGTGCTGGCCGGCCAACGACTCGAGGCAGGCGGAGAGGTAGAGCTCGACATCGAACACGGGCACGATGATGCTCAGCATCGGTGGCATGGTGCTTCCGGTCCTTCCTCAGCGGTACTGCGGCGGCAGAGCGCTTTCGGAAGCGTACGAAGCGTCCGGTGTGTTCAACACCGGTGATCTTTCATGAAGCGGCACAGACGACGGCGAGGGCCCGCCGATTTCAGCGAACACATGCACAACAGGACCGGATCGGGTGGAAAAGGATACAGACCGTCACCAACGAGCCCCTCGAACTCGAATCAAGTCATCCATACGGATGAGCACGGCTCGCGTCGATTCTCGGCCTATGCAGCAGTTGTCGGCGAAGAGCTTGAACTGCGTGTCCGGCCCATGAGGCCGAAGCGCAGGAAACCGGATTCCACCTTCCCCTCGGCCGAAACCCACGGAGGTCGTCGATCCCTCTGGACGCCAAGGCGCGGGCGGCACTCGACATGAGAACAGCCGACTCCCAGACGCTCAAGTCGCCCGCTGCTCGCCGATCGATCTCGCCGAGCGACTTCGAGTGAAGAGTCATCCTCGGAAATCCGATGCCACCCTCGGAAGGACGTCGTTCGCCCAAGCTCAACCGTGGCACACCGTGCAGGTCTTCCTGCCGATGACCTACTGCCACATCCAGCGCTTCCTTGCCGGCCTTCGAATTCTCGTAAGCAGCCCGGCGCAGCGGCTGGAGCGGCCGCGGTGCCAGGACGGTCCCCTTGTCCGCCCCCACCAGTACGTTCCAGTCGCGCTCCATGATCGTCATCGCGGCGGCGTCCGCCGCGACGTGTGAAACAGCGCCACACACCCAGAGCGGCCGGTTCGCTCGCCCCATCAGGATCCCGAAACTTGCAGGCCACTCATGAGAGAGCTCGAACCTCCTGGAGGCGAGCTCCTGCACACAGTTCGAGGCCAGTGAGGGGGACCGCCGTAGTCACCCACGTCACACACGGAAACAGGCGCCTCACCCGTCCTGTGAACAGTCTGCGACGACCTCTCCTCCGCCTCGGAAGTGATCAATACGCCCAGGAGTTCTCGGTCCTCCCGGCCGTGCCGGTGTACTGGCGCTGGGCAGCGACAGCGTGCGTGCCCTCCTCGCATCCCCGGTCACACCGACGACCAGCACCGCGGCCTCGTCACGGAGGCGCTCGACCACCTATTCACGCACGTCATCACGGACAGCGTCGGTATCCCCGGCAGCCCGTCACAGCAGATGCCGCACGCCGTGCGGGCCGGCCTCCCCGGCCCGCTCCGTGATCGACCAGCGGTTCTTCCGAGCAGGTCCGGCAGCAACCCGAGCACCAGAAGTCCAGCCCGGCGCCGGGGCCCGACCCGCTTGAACCGGCACGCGATCCGCCCCATCGGTCCCTCGAACACCCCGCTCCAGAGCACGGGATCCATGCTGTTACCTGCCGCCACCGTCTCTTCGCGAGTCCACACGACTCACGATGATCAACGGTTGCCCCTCCGTCTCCGCACCGGCCCGACCAGCAAGATCACGATGTACAGCTGGAGTATTCACTGACCTCCGCGGACGGCGGACGAAGACCTTTCCGAGCCGGTCAAAGACGCGCCCATCCGGGGCTCCGCCCCCCGAACCAACGGCGCCGGCTCGACGGTGCCACAGCCCATGGCGCTCGAGACGCCCGGACATTCACCAGCGCAACGCATCACTGAATGGACTCCTCGAGGCGCACAGCATGCGCTTTCGACGCACTCGCAAACACTCGATCGCACTCCATCACCACGAGGCGATCAGAATCGGCCAAGCAGCGAACAAGGGGATCGTTCGATGTGAATCCGCAGATCAGCACAGATGGAGCCCGGCCTTCCCAGGTGACCACGCAGCCATCCGAAGCCGATGCGAACCTCGGGCCCGAAGTGGAACGTTGGCTCAAGGTGTGCGCATCCGGCAAACCCGCTGTTGATCTCTGCGGGAGAAAGCGCATACTCATTTACGCCATAGCGCTAACGTTCGAAATGTCAAACACGCTGTCATTGAGCCGCTGCCCAGCACGGCTGCCCGCTCGGGTCGGCCGCGCCGTACATCAGATCGCGTGCCATCACGGAGTCGAGAGGTGCGATGGTGTCAGTGCTTTCCGTTTCCAGTGAGAACGACCTGGTCTCCGGGAACAACCTCATCGGTCAGGTCACCACAGTGGAAATCGATCAGCTTCTTCCCGCCGACCTGATCCGGCTCGACGGCATCAACGAGGAGCACGTCGCCCTCATCGCCGATTCTGAACTGTGCCTGCCGCCCATCATCGTGCACAAGGCCACGATGCGCGTGATCGACGGCATGCACCGGCTGAGGGCGGCGAACCTCAGGGGGGACAAGAGCATCCAGGTCAAGTTCTTCGACGGCAGCCCGGAAGCGGCGTTCATCCTCTCGGTGACGGCCAACACCGCGCACGGCCTGCCGCTGACCGCCGCGGACAGGCGCGCGGCGGCCGTCCGACTACTCGTCCTGTGCCCCGACTCGTCGGACCGCGCGATCGCCGCGATCGTGGGTGTCTCGGCGCACACCGTCGCCGCCGCGCGATATTCAACTGAGCAGACTGCACAGTTGAACAGCCGCGTGGGCAGGGACGGTCGGGTGCGGCCGGTCAGTACCGTGGAAGGGCGCCGGAAGGCCGCGGAACTCATGGCGGCACGGCCTGCCGCCACCCTGCGCGAGGTCGCCAAGGAGACCGGGCTCTCGCTCGGCACCATCGCCGACGTGCGACGCCGTGTGCTGCGCGGTGACTCCCCGGTTCCGGCCGGCCACTCGAGACATGCGGTCGCGGTGAACTCGCCCGAAGCGCACGCCGGGAACGGTGCCGACTCGAGCGTTGATGTGACCGCCTCCTGGCGGCAACTCACCCGCGACCCCTCACTGCGGTACACCAGTCACGGACGGCAGTTACTGCGCCTGCTCAAAGCGCACTCCTCCATTGTGCAGATGGCCCACTCGGTTCCGAGCCACTGCTCGCAGAACGTCGCGCTGCTGGCGCGGGAGTGCGCCCATGCCTGGAGTCAGCTCGCGCAGCGGCTCGAAGGATCAGAGCGCAGCCCCGTCGACAGCCGCGGCTGAGCCGTGACGCTCGGCGCCCTGCGGCCTGAATCCCGTTCGCCCGCCGCGTCATCGGACGCCTCAGGACGCAGCGGGGGCATCCGGTGCCGCGGGCGGCGTGCGCCGGTCGAGGCGGTACAACAGCAGCAGCGCGCTCGCCGCAGTGGCGAACTCTCCGGCGGCGAGGCCGAACCATACGCCGCCCGTGCCCCAGATCAGGCCGCAAACGATCACGAGGGGCGCCTTCAGCAGGATCAGGGACCCGACGGTCAGGACATAGGCGGGCAGCGGGCTTCCCAGCGCCTGGAAATAGGCCGCGATCAGCGGGGCGATACCGATGACGATCCCGCCGACAGCGATGACGCACAGCGCGAACCTGGCCTCCTCGGCGGCTTCGCCGCCGCTGACGAAGATGCCGACGAGCGGTTCGGCGAACACTGTCAGCAGGATCGCGGTGGCCGCGCCGTAGATGAGCGAGGCCCGCAGCGCGAGCGTCCGCGTTCGCGCTACTCGGGCGTCCAGGCCACGCCCGGCGTTGTAGCTGACGATGGGCTGCAGGCCCTGGCTCATGCCGGTGTGCGGCATCACGGCGAAGGTCTGCAGGCGGGAGCAGACGACGTACGCGGTCAGCGCCATCGCTCCCCCGGTCACCGCGAGGGTGCCATTGACCAGCACGGCGAGCACGGTGAGGCCGATGTTGGCCAGGAAGGAAGGCAGCCCGATGCCCACCAGCATGCGCAAGGTCACGGCATGTGGGCGCAGGTCGGCGAGGCGGACGCGGTACGGCCGTTCGCGCCGCGCGAAGAAGAACCACCAGCTCATCACGGCGGATACGGTCTGCCCACCGACGGTGCCCAGCGCGGCTCCGCTCACTCCCAGGTCGAGGCCGAAGATCAACAGCGGGTCGAGAACGATCTGCACCACGATGGCGCCGATCCACATCCGGGTGGAGAACCCGACCCGTCCCTCGGCGCGCACCAGGCTGGAGAACCCGGTGTAGGACAGTGACCCGCACAGCAGGATCACCGCGTACTGCCGGGCGTACCCGTGCAGTGAGCCGGTCGCGCCGAGCACGTCGAGAAGTGGGTCGATGAAGACCAGCCCGGCCACGGTGGTGACGGCGGCGGTGACCCAGAACAGCGTGAAGGCGTTGCCCGCTGCGCGAGAGGCCGCGCGCTCGTCGCCGGCGCCCAGCGCGCGGGAGACCAGCGTCGCGCCGCCTGCGCCCACCGTAGTGGACACGGCTCCGAGCAGGAGCAGCAGCGGGGCGACGAGGTTGACCGCGGCCATCGCCTGATCGCCGACCCCGTGGCTGACGAACCAGGCGTTCGTCAGGGCGTAGAAACCGAACATGCCGACGGACGCGATGGTCTGTACGCAGTTCTCCCACAGCAGCCTGCCCACGGGGCGGGTCGCCATACGGCCCACGGCATCCTCGGCCGTGGCCGGCGTGGCCCCCAGCTTTTTCGAGTGCTTCGAAGGGCTCTTCACGCCCAGCAGGAAACCACGCGCGTGATCGGTTCAACCACCGCGCACAGCACCGCGAATCGCGACGAGTCGGCCGCCCCCAAGCGGTTGCCGTTGCTGTATGTGCACGCGATCTCCGGGCCCTCCAATACGTCCCTCGGCCTCTCGGATCACACGTCGGTCGAGGGACTCGTACGACGTCTCGATGGCCACGACCCCCAATCCCGAACCCCACGATGTCTCAGGGGAGTTCGGTGGGTTCGGGTGGTTCCGTCACTTGGTGCTCAAACCGTCTGACCGGGCTGGGACCGGTGACCACTCGAAGAATCCAACTCGCGTCCGCGGCAGCCAGGTTGGAACTGTTTGACGCCCGGCGAGGCATCGACCACAGTGAAGATCCCGTACTTCTCGGCCAAGGCTCAATCCGAACAGAGCACATCTCAGTCCATCGATGTCGCCCGCCGGGGAATACACGCGGCGGCGGTCAAGAGCGCAGGGAAGAGCAGGTCGCGGCATGGCAGAACTCGGCACGGGGGCAATCGGGCCCCAGACTTCACGCAACCTCGACAACCGCGAGTTCCTCGATCTGCGCAGAACGGTTGCGGTTCGATCGAAGACCCTTCACGCGCTCGAGGAAGACCCGCACTATGCGTCGGAAGTACCGGACGAGGTGAGCCTTCAGCTCACCTACAAGTGCAATCTCCGCTGCCTGCACTGCTATCAGTGGAGCGAGCAGGGTTTCTTCCACGAACTCAGCGTCGCCGAGCAGAAGACCGAACTCGGCGTCGACATCGTGCGGCGGGTGCTCTCGGCGACCTCCGAGCGGAAGTCGAAGCTGTTCGTCTGGGGGGGCGAGCCGCTCATGTACTCGAAGTTCGGCGAGTTCGCCGAACTACTGGCCGCCGATCCGCGCCCCGTGACGATGTGCACGAACGGCCTGCTCATGCAGCGCCACGCGGATGACCTGATGCGGATCGGGAAGAACCTCAGCCTGCTGGTCAGCCTCGACGGGCTCAAGGAGCACCACGAAGCGCTGCGCGGGCCGCGCAGCTTCGACCGGACGATGCGCAACATCCAGTACATGATCGACCTCCAGCACTCCGGTGACTTCGGCGGCACCCTCTCGCTGTCTTGCATGGTCAGCAACGAGACCGTCGGGCAGATGTACGAGTTCATGCAATGGGCCGAGGAACTGGGCGTCGACAGCGTCTATTTCCAGTTCCCCTGGTACATCAATGAGGACGTCGCCGCCGAGATGGACGACCTGTATCGCGAGGAGTTCTCCTGGCTCAATCCGCCTGAGCCGGGAAAGCCCGCGACGTGGCACTCGTACACATACCGCCTCAAGGCTGAAGCCATTCCGACCCTGCGGGAATCGATGGCCAAGCTGTCCGGACGGCGCTGGAAGTCGCGGGTCCGGTATCAGCCGCAGGTCGGGCTGGACGAAGTGGACGACTTCGTCCGGGGTACCTCGAAGCCGGCCCAGGGCCGGCGGCGCTGCCTCGCAGTATCGAACCGCATGGAGGTCCACGCCGATGGAAACGTCAGTTCCTGCAAGTTCTTTCCCGAGTTCGTGGTGGGAAATCTGAATGAGACGGACGTCCTCGATCTCTGGCACAGCGAGCGTTTCCGGCGCGTGCGAAAAATCCTGCGGAGCAGAGACCTCATGCCCGTGTGCTCAAAGTGCGTACTTCTCTATCTGAATGGAGTCTAGGCGTGGACCCGGTCTTCAGCACCGTATCAACGTGCCTGCACAAGGTTCTGGGACGCGAGGTCTCCATCGAGCCGGAGACGAACATCATCTCCGATCTCGGTCTCGATTCCCTGCAGATGATCGAGTTCCTGCTCACGGTCGAGGATGCTCTCGAGGTCGAACTCGACTTCGAGAACATGGACATGGATTACCTTCAGTCCGTGGACGCGTTCTGCCACTTCGTGTCCACCAGGGATTGAGGGTCAGGGAAACGGATGCGAGCCGTGGAACCGCGGAAGAGCTCCCTGCACGTCGGCCCGGTGGGGGTGGAGGATTCCTGGCGGCCCGCCGACCTCGCCCTGCTGCCCCGCATCGGGTCCGCCCACGGCTCCGCCATCGCGCAGGCCCTGGACGAGGTCCTTTCCGCGCTGAGCGAGGAAGGGGACCGGTTGATCACGGCCTTCGAGCTTCCACCCGGCTTCGTCGAGGCGATGCGGGCGGCGGGCTTCCCCGTGGACCCCGTGCCCCGCGGCGACGGCGTCGGCGGCGTCGTCGCACGCACGCTGGCCCAGGCGGACGTGATCCGTCCCCAGGTCGCCGGGATGACCCTGCGGCCGTACGCCGCGCGCCCGGAGTACGAGGACCTCGCTTCCGCGCTGGATCTGGCCTACACAGCGCCCACCGCCGAGTGCGCGATGAGGGTCAACTCGAAAACGTGGTCCAACGAGGTCGTCCTGGCGCACGGATGGAACGGAGCCGCGTGGCCTGTCACCTCGCTCGCCGAACTGGAGCGCAGGGTCGCGCAAGCCGGCTCCGTCGTGCTGCTGAAGGACCCTTACGGCGTGTCCGGCCAGGGAACCCTGGCGATCCGCTCGAAGGCCGCGTATCGCTCCGTCGCCCGGCACCTCGCCCGGCAGGTCGACCGGGGCAAACGGCTCGAACTGCTCGTCCAGCCCTTGTTCGAGAAGCACAGGGACATCTCGTCGCACTGGCACATCTGCCCGAATGGCTCCGTACGGAGCACCGGGCTGCTGGAGAACGACGTCGAGGGCTTCCGCTACCGGGGCTCTTCCCCGGTGGACCCGGAATCCTTTCGCCGGCAGGAGTTGGAGCACATCGACACGGCGGGCAGGACGCTGTGCAAGGAACTCTTCGCGGCCGGATATTTCGGCCCGGTGGACATCGACGGGCTCATCACGACGGACGGGACGGTCGTGCCGTGCCTGGAGGTGAACGCCCGCGTGTCCATGGGCACCGTCGCGCTGGCATTGACACGCCACGCCGCGCGGCTCGGCCTTCGCGCGACGCTCGAGTTCATCAACGTGCGGCTGGACGCCGAGGCGCGCCCCTTCCCGTCGTTCGTGAACAGGCTGGACGACGCGGGCCTGCTGTACCGGCGGCAGCGGCCTGGTGTCGTGCCCGTCGCGGCCAACACGCTCACCCGGGGAGAGCGCGGCCGCCTCGTCCTCGGCGTGTTCCACCCACCCGGCGACGCGGCGCGCGTGCTGCGTGAGGCCATCGGGATCGCGTGTGCGTGCGGAATCCACCCGGAGGATCAGCGCCACCCCTGCCACGCACGGCCCACCGACGATCCGGAGCGATGACGGCCATCCGCCGTCCACCCCCCTTGGAGAGAAACGCCCATGTCCAATACGCTCACCCGCTCCCCCAAGGCAGGCCCGTCCTGGCTGGTGCTGCAACTACTCGAGCGATGCAACCTGCGCTGCCACATGTGCTATGAGTGGGGTGACGGAGGGTCCTTCCACGTCCTGCCGGAACTCGCCGAGCTCGACGTCGACCTGGTTCTGCGCACCCTTGAGGAGTGCCGGCCGGTCCGGCCGTACGTCGAGCTGTTCGGCGGGGAGCCGTTGCTCTACAAAGGAGTCTGGCGGGTCATCGACGCGATCCACGCCGGCGGGAGCCAGCTCGTCTTTCCCACCAACGGAACGACGCTGCGCAGCCACGCTGACCGGCTGGTGGCCGACCGTCACATCAGGGTGTGGGTATCCGTGGACGGGCCGCGCGAGGTCAACGACGTGCAGCGCGGCGCCGGGGTCTTCGACAAGGCCATGGCCGGGATCGACGCGATCGACAGCCTCAAACGCCGCCGCGGTGTGAGGTTCCCCGAGATCGGCATCACCTACCTGGTCACGCCGGACAACGCCGCACACATCTCGGAGTTCTTCAAGGAGATCGACCTGAGCAAGCTCGGCGCCGTGAGCCTCGAATTGCAGAGCTTCGCGACGGCCGAGATGCACCGGCACTACGGACGCGTGGCCCGCGACAGCTTCGGTATTCCGGCGGTACGGCACTCGGCCCCCTATATCCGCAGCCCTCAGTTCTTCGAGTCCATCGATGTAGAGGATCTCGTCCGGCAGATGACCGACGCGCGGGACACGTGCGAGCAGGCAGGCGTGAAGTTCTTCTCCCGGCCGGCGGCGCTTGAGGTCGAGACCGTCGGGGCCTACCTGCGCGCCGACTGGACCGCGATGAAGGACTTCCACGAGCGCTGCGCCGTCCCGTGGCGCTACGCGGAGATTTCGGCGCGCGGCGACGTCACGACCTGCCACACGTTCTACGACATACCGCTCGGGAACATCCACGAATCCTCGCTGCTGGACATCTGGCAGGGAGAGCAGGCCACGAAGATCCGTAAGCACCTGCGCTCCTCGTTGTGGCCCATCTGCCCCACCTGCACGCGGTACTACTCGCTGGAAACCCACCCGGTCTGACGAGGACGAATTAACGAGGACGATGAATATCGCATTGACGTCCGGAGTGGCACTGGGGACGTACATACCCGGGCTGTTGCTCGACCGGGCCCTGTCAGCCCGGGAGTTGCCGAGCAGGGTGTACGTGCTGGAGAAGTACTTCCCCGACGAGGCCAGGAAACGCATTCAGATCGCGAAGGGCCGGTACAGCCGCGACTACCGGCTGGCGAAGGCGGCTCACGCGCTGGCCACCGACCACACGGAGCTGATCACGCCGGAGACGCTCGCCGCGCTCTTCGACGAGTGGGACGCGGCCGAAGTGGGCTCGGTCACCGTCCTCTCCGGGTTCTGGACGGAGATCGTCGCGGCATACGTCGACCGGCGTCCGGACGTCCTCGTCGACGTATGCCATGTAGACGCAGTGCCCTCCCCGTCGCATCGCCACGCGGCAGAGCTCACCGGCAGCACGCACACGTGGCTGCTCGACGCGCGGACGAACACGTTGAACGAGACGATCCCGGTGACGAGGGCCGGGGCGCGGCTCCCCTGGGAATCGCGGTCGATCGGTTTCCTCGCCCACGGCGGCGGATGGGGCATGGGGACCCATGCGGCCGCCGCCTCGCGGCTCGTCGCGGAGGGGCAGTCGGTGAGCCTGATCCTGCCGGAACCCTGGAGCGACCCGCCGGCCGGGCTGAGCACGTACCACCAGGACCCCAGCTGGGAGACCAGTCCGGGAACGGCCTTTCCGCGACTGGTCGCGGGTCCGGACACGGTCGCCCCATCGTTCGGCTCCCGGGAGCACTGGGCCGACACGTTCGAGCTGACCCGGCGCAGCCGGGCGGTGGTCAGCAAGCCGGGCGCGGGCACGCTCATCGACTCGCTCAACGCCGCGACGCCCGTTCTGTTCACGGAGGCGCTGGGCGGCTGGGAGCTCGCCAACGAAAGGGTCTGGTGCGCGCTCGGGTTCGGGATGCGCCTGTCGGAGTGGCTGGACAAGCGTGATCCGGCGGTACTCAGGGCCATGCACGAGCGCCTTCACGCGGCACGCGACGGGGTAGCGTCCTATCCGGACCGTATCGCCGCCCGGGGAGTCGGGCGGCGAAGCCACTGATGGTTCGGGGGTGCGGCGGCCATCGCGCGTTGATGTACCGCAGTGTCCACGCGGGTCAAGAGATTGATGATGCGGCGAGGGAAATTGATGGCCGTCGGCAACAGTGAATCGCACAGCCTCTTGCTCCGGGGGACCGAGCAGGGCCCGATGCCCCTCACCTGGGGGCAGGGGAACATGTGGGACAGCATGACCGCTCTCGGTCCGTTGTCGGACCGTCTCAATATCTCGTGGCCCATCCGCTCGTTGAAGGACGGCATCAGCGTGTCCGAGGCGTTCGACCGGCTCCGGGTAATGCTGTCCTCACTCGACATCTTTCGCGTGTCGTTCGATACGGAGCGCGTGCGGCAGGCCTTTCAGCCCGAGGCCCGTATCGAGATCCGCGTGAACGAGGCCCAGGCCGACGCGATTCCCGTGCACCACGGGTACAACACGCGGAAGGATCCGGCCTGCGCGGAGCTGGCGAGCAGGGCGTTCGCCATGGACGAACCCCAGATCCGCCTGGGACTGCAGCACGTCGGCGGAATCTGCACACAGATCAACGTCGCGATGTCGCATCTCGCGTTCGACGGCGGCGCTTGCCGTCCGCTGGACCGCCTGATCCGCGACGCGGTCGAAGGGCGCGAAACCCGTGCCCCCGGAATGCAGACCGCGGAACTGGTCGGACACGAGCAGTCGGCCCACCAGGTGCGCAGAAGCGACTCCGTGATCGACAGCTGGCTGGCCTCGTCCTCGAGGCTGCCGCCCGGCGGCGGCCTCAGGTCGATGGCGCCCGGCGCGTTCTCGGTGACGATTCTCCGGTCGCGGGCAGCAGCGGTCGCCGTCGAGGCGCTCGCCCTGCGCCACGGGGTGAGCACGAGCGGCATCGTCGTCTCCGCGCTGACGAGAACCATCCGCCGGCACGTCAACAGCGAGCTTTCCGCTCTTCTGCTCGTCTGCAACAACCGGTCGCATCCAAAGCTCACGGACTTCGTAGGCCAGACGATCGGGAACGGGCTGCTCGTCCTGCCGAGCGAGAATCGCGGCGACCAGTTCGCCGAATACGCCAAGAACATCTACGCCCGCACGATCCTCACGTACAGCCGCGCGCGGTACGACTGCATCAAATGGCGTCACGCACTCACCGAGCTCACGGCGAAGGGGCTCGCGACCGACCTCTCGTACTACTTCAACGACGTGCGCAGCGATCGCGGTGCATGGGCGGGCATGGAGAGCGGGCTGCCGGATCTCGAGGGCCTGCTCGAAGAGTCGTCCGTCACCACCGTCAGCCGACGCGATATGGGCGATGCCACCCTCTTCGCCGATCTCGGCAACGACGGCGACGAGCTGATCCTGCAAGTGGTCTGCGACGACACGCGGATTCCGCCGGCCAACGCCGTCTCAGCGCTTGCCGCGCTGGAGAACCTCCTCGTCGCCGAGGCCCTGGAAGCCTGAACTGAGCGCGGCCGAACGGTTGAGCACGAGCCAGGAGCTGAGAGCATGCGCGACGAAGCCACCGAGCCGGAGATCCACCACTGTCCGGGGCCCTACGGCGTTCAGGAGCGGCTGACGCTGAACACCGAATCGACCGTCGAGTTCATCACCATCGATCCGGGGCAGGGGGTGAGTCTGCACCGGCACGCGAAACGCGACGAGCGGTGGACTGTTCTGGACGGCCCGCTCGACGTGCAGATCGACGATCGCGCGTGGACGGCGGCCACCGGCGAGCGCATCCGGATTCCACGCGGCCTCGCCCATCGCATCCAGAACCCGGGCGATGGGCCGCGCAGGTTCCTCGAATTGTCCCTCGGCTTCTTCGGCGAAGAGGACGTCGAACGCCTCGAGGACAGCTACCGTCGGCTCGCCTCCACGAACCGCTGAGCCCTCCTCCTGTCCACCACGGCACGCAACTCGTCGAGACGCGCCAATCCACTCAGCGCCGCGTCGACCGGCACGCCGAAGTCGATGAGGCACGCGATCTCGTCGACGCCCATCTCTTGCACGCGCTCCACGACGGGAAGCGCGTCCGAGACCGCGCCGAACAGGCCGTCCGAGGTGAGATAGCGCTGGTAGGCACCATCGACGGCGGCCGGAGCGAAGGTGGACCTGGCCCAGGCCCGGGCCCGCTCCTCCGCGGACGGCCGCCCCGCGGCGGTCCCCTTGCCTGCGGTCGACCCGGTCGAGCGCAGGTTCAGATCCAGCGCGGACATCAGATAGCGCCGCAGCGGCTCACGCACGAGGCGCTCCACCGACTCGAGATCCTCGCCGAGGCAGGTGTGCAGCATCAGGACGACGTGTCCGCGACCCTCGCGCCCCGAGTTCGCGTAGGCGCGCCGATATGCCGTGACGTTCTCCGCCAACGACTCCATGCTCTGCGTGAGCAGGTTCGTCAGCACACCGACACCGACGTGCCCGGCGGTCTCGAACGTGCCCGGGTTGCCGCTGCTGGTGAGCCACAGCGGAATCTCCGCCTGCACCGGCGGCGGGTAGACCCGGTACTCCGGTTCGGCGCCGAAGGCCTCGCCCCGCCAGAGCTGACGAAGGGTCTCGACGGCGGCCACGGTGCGTTCCCGGCGGTCGGCGTAGGCGTCCGGATCGAAGAGGAAGTCCCGTGGGTTCCACCCGGAGGCGAGCGCGACGCCGGCCCGGCCGTGGGAAAGGTTGTCCACCATGGCCCACTCCTCGGCCACCCGCACCGGATGGTGCAGCGGCAGCACCACGCTGCCCGCCCGCACCCGCACCCGCGAGGTCACGGCCGCCACCGCCGCGGCCGTCACGGACGGGTTCGGGAACAGGCCGCCGAAGCGGTGGAAGTGCCGCTCGGGTGTCCAGACGGCGGCGAGCCCGTGCTCGTCCGCGAAACGGGCGCCGTCCATCAGCAGCCGGTAGCGATCGCCTTCGGCTTCCCCGTCGTCGGCGAAGTGGAACAGGCTGAAGTCCACGGTTTCCCCCGTCAGTGGTCTGACGCCAAGGCTCGGATAAACCACGCATAATGTGCGCCCGGATCGTCGCCACGTTAGCAATCAACGACGTCGAGAGACCAGCAGCAAGGCGCCCCCGGGGGGCCCGAGTGCACAACTGCGCCCTGGTGCTACCGTCCGATCATGCTTGGGGCGGAGGATTGATGGAGAGCATCACAAAGAACCGGCAGCCCGTTGAGGTACTTCGCACCATGGTCGCCCACGCCTACGGCCCGGAAGAGGTGTGCGACGCGGGCGAGGACTGGGTCAGCGAACTGAGCGACGGCTGGTTCAACGTGGCCTACCGGATCCGGCTGCGATCCGGCACACAGGTTGTCCTCAAGATCGCGCCGCCACCGGATGTCGAGGTCATGACCTACGAGCGCGGCGCCATGGCCACCGAACTGAAGGCTCTGCGGCTGATCCGGGAGCACACGAAGGTTCCCGTGCCGGAGGTCGAGTTCGCCGATCGGACCCATGAGGTGTGCGACGCCGACTACTTCTTCATGACGTACATCGATGCGGACAACCTCCACGTCATCAGGGACACCCTGACCCAGACGCAGATCAACGCGTACGACGAGGCGCTCGGCGCGATCACCCGCGAGCTCAACACCATCCCCGGCACCGCCTTCGGCCCGCTGGCCGGACCGGGCGAAAGCACGTGGCGTGCGGCCTTCCTGCGGATGGTCGAGGAGCTGCTGGGCGACGGCAAGCGACGCAATGTCGTCCTCCCGCACGGCTACGACGTGATCCGCGAAGTCGTGGCCGCCCACGCCGATTCGCTGGACGAGGTGACAGAACCCCGGTTCGTCGAGTGGGACCTGTGGCCGGGCAACTGCATGGTGCGTGACGGCCAGGTCGTGGCGATCGTCGACCACGAGCGGGCGTTCTACGGTGATCCGCTGATGGAGTTCGGCTTCACCGCGAGTGAGTCGGCCGCGTTCGGGGACGCCACGGCTTTCATCCGCGGTTACGGCCACCGGCCGCTCACCACCACCGAGCGGACCCGTCGACGGCTGTACAACCTGCACCTCGCTCTGATCCAGATCATCGAGACGGACTTCCGGGCACACACCGGCACCGAGCAGTACGACTGGGCGTACGAGCGACTGCAGGAGACCGTGGCCCTGCTTGGCGAGTAAGGAACAGAGACGGTCTCCTCGACGCTGCGCGGCCACGGAGTGCGAGAACCCTTCGGAGCCCGATGAGGGAGCGCGGCGGCCGGAGAAGGTGGATCCGGGGCAGCCCGGCGCACATCGCCGCGGGGCCACCCGCACACCACCCGTCAGCGAAGCCGCCCTTCTCGCCCAGGCCCTTTCCCAGTAGCACTCCGGAGACACCGCAGCGGCACCGAATGCCGCGAGGACCGTCCGCGAGCCTTCACCCCTCCCGATCGAGCGTGCCCAGCCGGTCCACCACGCGCCAGCCCTTCGCTTCGAGGGGAGGACCGTCGTCCGGGGCGGTCACCGGTGTGTCTCCGTGGTTGACCAGTATCGCGACCGCTCGGCCGTCGCGCTGTCCGACAAGGACCTCAAGGTCCGGGTCGGCGTCCGGTACGAGCGGGGAAACGCCCGCCACCTCGGCAAGACGCTGATAGAACCGATGCGGCACACCGGACGTCAGGCGGCCCGGTTCGTTCAACTGCTGCTCGAAAGGTGCGTTGCAGAAAAGGATTTGGCCATGGCCGATGTCGTTGGCCACCAACGCGGGTGTCCCGTCCGGAAAGTGAGCCAGCACCCTGGCCGTGGTGGTGCGCATGGTCGTCGGCCGACAGGATGTCGCACTCCATCGGATCGGCCAGCTTTCGTTCCCCCAAAGCAGTTCGGTCTTGCCTTCCGGCAGGCCGAAGTCGACGATCTCCGCGCCGATGAGCTCCGTTCCCGGGAAGGCGTGCAGGTGATCGCCGAGGGAGAGGTAGACAGTGGCGCCACGGTGGGCGGCCTCCGTCATCCGCTCCAGGTCGGTGATCGTGAGGCGGCTGACCGACGGGTACAGAACGAGTTGCCGCCCGACCGTGTCGGTCGTGGTGATGTCGACCTCCAGGTGAGCACGCCGGGCCAGCAGATATGCGTGGAAGATTCCTGTCATGGCATCCGCGCCGTCGAGGTAGGTGCTCCCCCGGTGGCGTACACCCTCGGTGAGACAGAGCGAGACGGGCGCCCGGGAGAAGGTGATCGACAGCTCCGCCGCTCTTGCGAGGACCTCGGCGTACCGCCGCATCGTCGGTTTGGGCGTCCCGTCCAGGCGGTGCAGGCCCACCATGCGTTCCGCCGGCCGGTCCCGGTAGGGGGCCCGAGTGGAGGCGATGTCCTGCCAACACCAGACGAACACCCCGGCCGCCCCGTTCGCCAGTGCGGAAGCGGCCGCTGCGCCCAGGTACGCCGCCGCGGTGGTCTCGTTCACTCCGTAGCTGCCGAGTTCGTCGACGAGGACGACCCCGTAGGCCATGGCGACGCGCACCTGGAAGGCGGTCAGGCTCGTCGCTTTGTACGACAGGGTGGACTCGATGGATCCGGGCGCCCAGGTGGGGAAGCCATGGGTGCCGATCAGGTCCAGGCCGGTGCTGTTGTCCGCACCGTACGGGACTGGGGCGAAGACGCCGGACGCGTCGTTCGCCTGGAGCACCGGGAGACCCGGTGCCTGCGAGCGCACCACCGCGGCCAGCCGTTCCTGCCACTGCGCCACGTCGGCCCGGGTCAGCGAGCGCGCGGCCACCGGGTCGATGTTCCACAGTTCGTCGCCGAGGTCGACGGCGAGGACGTTGGCGTGGTGGCGCAGCCGGGCCGCGACGGCCCCGGCCAGTGTCTCCTGTGCCGCGAGCAGTTCGGCATCGTGCCAGGGGCTGCGACCGGCCCGCCACGGCAGGTCGAGAAGTTGGCCGTTCATCCACACCGTCAGCAGGGAGAGCAAGCAGTTCAGCCCCTCTTCGGCTGCCATGGCCAGCACCGCGTCCAGGCGTTGCAGCGCCTGCTCGCTTACCACGTGCGGCTCGGGCTGGAAGTCACGCCAGAACAGGAAGAGCCGCACGGAGTTCAGGCCGGCATCGGCCATCCGGTGGAAGTCTGCCTTGATCGTCTCCGGATCCCAGTCGACCCAGATGTCACATCCGGCTCCGCTCGGATGGTAGTTGACGCCCAGTGCCAGAAACGGCTCACCGTCTTTCCGGAGACGACCGTCACGAACCGTGAATGCCATCGCCTCACCCTCCCGTACGCGGATACAGGGCCGTCGAGAGTGAGTCCACCACGTATGCGACGTCCTCGTCCGACAGACGGCTGTGCAGCGGAAGCGAAAGCAGGCGGTCCGCGACGGACTCGGTCACGGGCAGCGACTCCCGTGCCGCCGCGGCGGCCCGCCAGCTGGTGTCGCCGGAGCGGTAGTGCCGCAGCAGGTGTGTGGGCGGATAGTGCACAGTCGTCTGCACCCCGGCCTTGCGTAACCTGTGCTGCACAGCGTCACGGTCTGTACCCGTAGGGAGCAGCACGGCCATGAGGTGGTGTGCCGAGTCTCCGGCGGCCCGTTCGGCCGGCACCTCGACTTCTGGTATCCGGGCCAGCAACTCCCGGTAGATCACCACCAGTTCGTGCCTGATCCGGCGGTCCTCGGACAGCCGACGGTGCTGCACCCGACCGATCGCCGCGGTGATCTCGGTGGGCCGGTAGTTGAGGCCGACGCCGGTCACGTCATAACCGAGTGCCGAGCCGTGCGCACGTTCCCAGGTGGAGCGGGACACGCAGTGCGAGCGCATCGATCTGACGCGGTTCAGGAGTTCGGAGTCCTGGGCCACTACGAGTCCGCCCTCTCCAGTCGTGAGATTCTTCGTGGCGAAGAAACTGAAGCAGCCGACATCTCCGACGGTGCCGAGGGCCGCGCCCGACGGGAGATGCACCATCGGCGCATGTGCGGCGTCCTCAACGACCGGCACGCCATGCGCCCGCGCCACCGCGGTGATCTCCTCCACGGCGGCCGGATGGCCGCCGTAGTGCATCACCACCACCGCCCTGGTGCGGTCGCCGATCAGTCGCTCGACGTCGGCGGGCGCCGCAGTCAGGTCCTGCACGGACCGCACGTCGGCGAAGACCGGAATGCCGCCGTGCAGCGCTGTCACCGCCGCGGAGGCGACGAAGCTGAGGGACGGAATCACCACCTCGTCCCCCGGGCGCAGGCCCAACGCGAGCAGAGCCAGGTGCAGAGCAGCGGTTCCGCTGCTGACCGCCACCGCGTCGTGGACACCGAGCGCCTCGGCCAGTTCCTCTTCGAAACGCCGGGTGACGTCGCCCGCCGACAGCCAACGGCTGTTCAGCACCTGCGTCACGGCGTCGATCTCGGCTTGGCCGATGGTGTTGTCCGCGAGGGTGACGCGGAAGGCGGGCGGTGTGCTCGTGGTCATGAGTGGGCTCCGCTCGCCCACGCACCGCTTGCCGCGTGGTAGCCCTTCGCCACCACGGTGGCGACCCTTTCCCAGGACATCGCGTCCGCCACGCGGCGACGGCCCGCGGCGCCCAGCCGTCGTCTCAGTTCTTCGTCGCCGAGGAGTCTCAGTAACGCTGCCGCCAGGTCCCGCGGCGTTCGCCGCGCCACCAGGCCGTCCACCCCGTCACGTACGACGTCGGCCACGCCCGGGAAGTCCGCGCTGACCACCGGTCGTCCGCACGACCACGCCTCGGCGAAGACGAGCGGGAACAGGTCGGCGCCCGTGGGCAGACAGAGCACGTCGGCGGCCGCGAGAGCGTCATGCTTGGCCAGTTCCTCCAGGGGGCCGACATCGATCAGACGCCGGTCGTGGCGGGAGCTGATGTCGTCGTCGCCGCCCGGGCCGGCGAAGACGAACGTGGCGTCGGAAAGGGTGCCCCAGACGAGCGGTGCCGCATCCAGGAGTACTGAGTGGCCCTTGCTCGGAACCCGGCGGCCGAGGAAGAGCACCATGGGACCGGTGATGCCGTACCGGCCGCGGAAGCGTTCCGGGTCCGGCGTACCGGTCAGATCCGGTGCCTGCGGGATGTACAGGATGTCCGCGCTCGGCCGGGCGACCGCCCTGGTCTCCGCTTCCTCCTTGGCGTTCATGACGAAGACGACGTCGGCCTCACCCAGGCATCTGCGGCCGAGTTCGGGATCGGGCCAGACTGTCGCCGCCGATGCGGGCGTCAACACCAGCGGGACGCCGCACCGGCGTGCCCACTCCCGCCCCACCTCCACGAAGGCCGGCCGGGCGAGGTCGTAGGCGTGCACCACGTCGGGGTGCCACCCCGGCTCGGGGGCTCCGAGAGGCCGGTCGCCGATCCCGGTGGCAAGTGCGCCGGGCCGATCGGCATCGGTGATCACGGCGATGTCGTATCCGCTACGCGCCAGTTGGTGCGAGGTGCGCCAGGCCATTCGCGTCGCACCCGCGTAAGTGCCCGCGCCGTAGCCGCCGAACGTGACAAGGACCTTGTGCAACTCGGTTTTCCCTTCGCCGCTCTGTCACTCCGCCACCACGTTCGTGGCCGCGGACCTGCTGAGCATCGGATTCCGGCCCGGAGCGACATCCCTACTGGCCGTCGGCACTTGGCAGGAGGGGCAGTGATCTGCGGTCCCTGTCCCGCTGTACCGCGTCCCATCGGTCGGCGATCTCGACCAGCCGGTCCCGGTACACCGGATCCCGCGGGGACGGTTCCAGCATCCGGTCGGTCCGGGCGGGGCAGTCGCAACCGGACCAGCCCAGCGCCGGGCTGAGCGTGGCGGCGGACGGTTCGAGCCGGAACGCCTCCAACACGTCGACGAGTACGGGACGGCATGCGGTACAACCGTCCGGCCGGGACTGGATCACACCCTCGAGACCCGGGTTGTACCACGAGATGTCGAGGTCGCGGCTGCGCCCTGTGGCTTCTCCTTCCGCCGCGCACTCGGCCAGCACCCGGATCAGCATCCACAGCGTCGGTGCCTCCCACAGGCCCTGCCCGTGCGCCCAGCCGAGCAGGGTGCCCGTCTTGGCGCTCAGGGGGAAGACCATCTGTGTGGTGAAGCCGGCGGCGCGCGTACCCCGTACGCTCGCGACCGTGTCGGTGTAAGCAGCGGCGTGCGTCAGTCCGAGTCCACCCAGCGTGATGTTGGCGATCACGTCGAAGCCGTGCTCGGCGGCCAGCCGCACCGCACGCTCGTAGGCCTGCTGCGGTGACGGCTTCAGGTGACACATTCCACGGATCGATGTGCTCCACGACTCGACGCCGAGTTCGACGACGACCTTCGTCGAACGGGGCAGCGCCGCCCCGATCTCACCGAAGATCTCGGGTGTGCACAGCTCGGGCCGGCTCTCGAAGGCGAACGCGGCCGGTTTGTGCCGCGCGACCTCGGCGAGCACCGACGTCAGCAGCTCGCGCGGCACCTCCCGCGGGTCCAGCAGACTCCCGGAGGGCGACACGTAGATGAAGGCGTTCTCCGGGACCGAGGTCATGCGCCATTGCAGCGCCCGGGCGATGTGGCGGGGGTCGATGTCCGGACCGACGCCGTAGTTGCACATGCTGCACTGGCCGGCCCTGTCGAAGGTGCAGCCGCGGGTCCGGAACCAGAACTGATACATCTCCCCCACCCGGCGCGGATCACCGGCGAGGGTGGTGAACCGGCGCAGCACGACATTCTCGGTGGCGCCGAAGGGGGGCCGGTCCGCACGGATGTGCTTGTTGATGGAGGTCAGTCTGGTGCGGAGCCGGCGATCGGTCGTGCTGTGCACGGGGCGCCTCCTCAGGTCGGCGAGTCCATTGCGTAAGCCCCACTGTCCGTTCGTTTGTCAGTCTTCAGCACCCGGCAGCGGGCCGGACACACCTCGTTGGGGCATAGCCGGTCGGTGCGGGAGATGTCAGCGGGCCCGGCGAATCAGATGCCGCGCGCAGTACCAGCAGGTGGCGAAGCCGACGATGTTGCCCGCGGCGAGCAGTCGCGCCAAGGTGGTGCTGCCGACCGGCGGCGGCAGACAGAGAGCGACCGCGAGCAGTACCGCGAAGTAGGCCATGTTGAGTGTGAACGCCGCCGAGGCCCTGCCGATCTGCTCGAGATACGTCAACAGGGCCAGTGTTCCGCCGAACAGCGCGAAGGTCGGGCCGGTCCACAGGAAGTAGTCGGCCGCGATCGCGGCGATGGCCTGGTCCGAAGTCAGCATTCCGGCCAGCGGGTGCCGCAGCAGGTACGCCAGGGCGCCGATGACCGCGTATGCGGGGAGAGCGACCTGTACGGTCGCGGTCAGGCCCGCGCTGTTGATCGGCCGACGGTCTTCTCCCGGGCGCAGGTTCACGGCGACAGCCGCACCGGACCCCACCGCCAGGGCCACCACCGTGAAGAACGAGGTCGCGTTCTGTCCGAGACCGAAGCCCGCGATCTCGGCCGTACCGGCGTCACGCAGCACCCACAGATAGCCGAAGTTGACCGAGGACAGCAAGAGGAACGTCGCCGCCACCGGCGCGCCGAAGGAGCGCAACTCAACTACCGCATCCCGCCTCAGCCACGGTTTGGACACCTGGGGAAGGTGCTCACGCAGCAACACGCCCGCGACCGCGCCGACCACGGCGCCGGCGACCAGCGTGCCGATCGGCACGGCCAACACCCCCAGTCCGGTCACGGCATTCAAGGACGCCGTCGCGGCCATCGTCAGCAGGGTGAACCCCACCGACAGCAGCGAGGACGCCCCCGCGCGGCCCATGCCGCGCAGCGCCGCGCCGCCCACGTACGGCAGCAGGCTCACCACGCTGGTGAGACACACCGCGACCACGAAGGCGACCACGCCGGACCGGTTCCGCGCCTCCACCCCGAGGACGCCGAAGACGACGTCCGATCCGGCGGCGAACACCGCTGCCGTGAGCAGCAGTACACCGCCGCCCACCGCGATATGGGTGGGTGACGACCGCAGCACGTCACGACGCCCGTTCCGGGTCGCGATCCCGGCCGAGACCTGCGCGGCGACCACCAGTCCCTCGGTCACCGCGAGCACGAGGAATCCCACTGGGGCGTAGATGGCGCGAATGTACAGAGCCTCGCTGCCCAGTCGGCCGAGAAAGGCCAGAGTCCACACCTGCAGCACCAGTCCCGCCAGCAGTCCCACCAAGATCGAGCCGGAAAGCCGGACGGTCTCACCGATCAGGGACGGCTTGCGGGCCTGTGGTGCGCTGTCCTTCCGGGTCAACGCAGCCATGGGAGATTCTTCGGAGACAACTGGGCACGAGGCACGGCGCACCGCCTTGGGATCGAAGGTCATTTCCCGCTGGTGGCGGGCGGGTAGGCTAGCAAAATGTGGCGGAAATCCTCGGCCCCTTCCCTGGCGACCGCCGCCGCGTATCCGGTCGGTACCGGCACGTCGGTGACCCTCCACGGACCCCGGAGTCTGCCGCGGTGGTCATCCACCACGACGCTGCCCGGCTCGGCGCCGACCCTCAGCCCAAGGCCCTGGCCCAGCCGTCCGCCTGCCGCCTTGACGCACGCTTCCTTGCGCACCCACATCCGTCCGTAGGCCTCGGTGCGCCGTCCCGCAGCCATGGCCCGCAGGCTTCTCGCCTCCGTTGGGGGAAAGTACCGCCCCGCCGTCACCAGCACCTGCTGTCCCCCGCGCAGCCGCTCGACGTCGATGCCCACGGCCCGGCCACAGGTCACGGCCAGGAGCGCCAGGTCGCCGCTGTGCGACAGGTTGAAGGCCAAGGGCTCGGCCGCCCCGGACAGGTAGGGCTTGCCGTACGTCCCGGTGCGCCAGTCCAGCAGGTGCGGGGGCTTGCCCAGGTAGGCCGCGAGAATCCGCCGGCTCGCGCCACGGGCGGACACGAACTGCCGATGCCGTTCCGGATCGGCGAAAGCGCCCGCTCGGGCCCGTTCATCGTCGGTGAGCACCTGGCGCGCCGCCGCCAAGGCCGTTGCGGACGCGGCGAGTCGTACGAGCCAGACGTGCACCTCGGCTCCGCGGGGCAAGGACGGCCGGCCCCCGGCCGCTGTCACGGCTCCGGCACGGTCGCGAGCCGACGGCGCGACAGGGTGCCGAACAGCCCGAGACGCTGCACGTTGGTCGTGCCCTCCATGTATTCCACGCTGCGCGCGTCACGCGCCAGCTTGTCCAGCAGCGGATGCTCGAGTCGCGCGCCGGCCGGGAAGAAGGTGAGCGCGGCCCGGGTGCAGTCGCACGCCAGCCGTGCCGCGGCGACCTTGGCCGCCGCCCCCAGGTGCCCGTCGTCGGGGTCGTGGTCCGCGGTCTGTGCCGCCCGGCGGGTCAGTCTGCGGACGCCCTCGATGCGGCGGGCCATGGCGTCCAGGCGGTCGCGGTCCCAGGACGTCAACGTGGACCGATTGTCCCGGACGTACTCGTACGTGGCCCGTGCCAGGCCCACTCCCATGATCGCGACCACCGGGCGCAGCAGATGGAAGGTACGCAGCCAGCCCCACATGCCCCGGCGGGTGGCCGACAGGTGGGTGCCGAGGACTCGTTCCCGCGGGACAAGCACGGAGTCAAGGGTGATCCCTCCGATCTGCGCCGCGCGCACGCCGAGCGTGTCGAGCGGTTCGCTCTTGAACCCGTCGGCCGCCGCGTCGACCACCACCGCCGCCAGCCCCAGGGGCCCGGGGCCACTGCGTGCGAAGACCACTCCGAGCTCGCCCCGCACGGCGTTACCGACGTACCGCTTGGCGCCGTCCAGGCGCATCCGGCCGTCGTCGGTGTCGGTGAGTGCCGTGCGCAGACCGACCGCGTCCGACCCTCCGGCGGGCTCGGTCAGGGCAAAGAAGGTCCAGGTGGGCTTCTGCTGGACGCGGGAGAAGAAGTAGTCCTGCTGCTGCGGACTGCCCAGCGCGGCGACCAGGACGCCGGCCATCGGCGCTCCGGGCGAGGCCAGCATCATGCCGAGGTCGCCCCAGGCGCCCTCCTCAAAGAACACCACCCGCTCCAGCGCGCTCATCAGATAGTACCGGTGCGGTCCGATGCGAAGCGGATCATCGGTGTATTCCGGCGGGATCTGCAGAGTGGCCACCCGGCTCATGGCCGGGAGGTCGAGGTGGCGCCGTACGGCATCGGGGTCGGCGTCGAGTTCGAGCGCCAGCGGCCGCATCTCCGCCGCCCACTCATGGGCCTGTCCCTGCAACAACCGCAGGCGCTCGTCCAGTTCAGGCATCGATTCCGTCCAGGGTCGGTCGCGGCAGGTAGAGGTCCGTGATCAGTTCCGATACATACGCGGCCTGCCCCGGTCCGTCGCTGAGATAGCCCGCGGCTCCGAGAAGGTTCAGCAGGTCGGTGTCGATGCCAGTGATCCGGTGGTTCACGTCGAGCATCGTCGCGAGGTCCGATGCGCCGTCGTCGAACGCGGCGAGCGTCGTCCCGGTCTCCAAGTGGCCGATCGCGATGTCGGCCAGTTGGCCTTTGACCATCTGCTGCTGCAGAAGCGGGGTGTCGCCCGCCCTCCGCTGTGCCAGCCGGGTCAGACAGGCTTCCCGTAACCGCACCGACAACCCGAAGCGCAGCCAGATCGGGGGAAGTACCCAAGCGGGGTCAGTAACCTCGGGCTCCCATCCGGTCCGGTCGAACCGGAGACCGGCCAGGCCGGCGCGGGCCGATGCCCGTGTGGTGAGATCCGTCTCCCGCAAAGCCGCACGCTCGTGCGGACCGTCGGGGAACCGCACGGTCCGGGCCGACCGGACCGTCTGTGCGGACGCGAGCACATATCCGCCCGGACCGCACCACAGGGCGTCCGGACCGGCTGCCCGGTGCAATGCCTCCAACGCGGCATGCGCGCCTTCCCGCTCCGCGTGCGCGGCAAGCCGTCGGCACAGGTCAGCTGTTACGAGCGAAGTCACCGGACGCCTCCCGCGCTCATGGGCTGCGCACTCCGACCGGTCGGCTCCATGCCGCACAGACCCAGGTAACCGAACTCCTCGTCGTAGTCGGCGATGAGTACCCGGTCACCGGCGCTCAGGCAGTCGGCGAGCACGAACCAGACGCCGGTGCACGGCTGCCCGGCCGGCGCCACCCGCACGGCACCGGCCAGAGGATGGTGCTCGACGTACGGCACCAGCGCCTCACCGCACACCACGGTGACCGGTGGACCGTCGTCGGCCAGCTGCGTCAGTGCCGCGTCCAGCGCCGCCCGCACCTGGACGGCGTCCTCGCAGGAGTGCTGTTGGGCGAAGCCGAACGGTCCGAGCGTGCCCGTGTCGGTCAGCACCAGCGCGACCGCGGCGTTCCTGGTCGCCCGCCGGTTGTCCGGGACGGGTTCGGTGTGCAGGGTCGCGGACTGGTCCATGATCCAGACAGCGGCCCGGATCACCGGACCGTCGTACACCTGGTCCAGCACCAGTCTCATGGCGGTGAAGGGAGCGACCACGCCCTGGTCCGAGACGCCCAGGACGAGGCCGGCGCCGGGCACGGCCTCCACGAGCACCGACATCGGCCAGCCCGGTTCGGCGTCGGGCGTCGCGTGGGCGAGAACAGCCATGTCGAAGCCGTCGGCCAGCTCACCGGCTGACAGGACCAGCCTGGCGGCCATGTCACGGAAGGTGGTGCGTCCCGACTCGAAGGCGTTCTCGTCGGGCACTGTGCCGAACGTGGCGAACAGGTCGGTGAAGTAGGTGCGGTCCTGGGAGGTGTACCGGCTCTCTGCTCCGAACTCGAACCGGTGCACGGCCGCGAGTCGCAGCGTTCGTCCGTCCGGGACAGGTCTGGTACCGAGGGTCGGGGGCCCGGCCACGTACACGGCGGCTACGCCTCCATCTGCTTGCGGACGAACGAGATCAGGGTGCCCACCGTCTCGAAGTCGTGTGGTTCGAGGTCGTACGGGTCGAATTCGACACCGAGGTCGTTCTCCGTCTGCATGAGCACTTCGAGGAAGCTGGTCGAGTCCAGCCCCAGGTCACCGAAGAGCTGCGCGTCGCGGCCGATCGAGGCGGGATCGCGCTGCAGCAGGCCGGCGAGCAGCCGGACGACGTCCTCCGCCACCGTGTCGGTCGCTTCCTCGGACCTGTTCCCCACGCCGGTCGTGTCCATCTGTTCGTCCTCCTTGGGCTGGTTACGGTGCTTCGGGTGTGGCCGCGGCGGCCACCGTGACCGCGACGTCGGTCAGGTCGGGCAACCGGTGACCGCGCAGCACGTCGGCCACGTCGTCCCGCTCGCGGATCAGGTGGGCCCGGCCGTCCCGTACGAGGACCTCGGCCGGGTGTCCGTGCCCGAGGAACAGTCCCGGTGACGCGGTCGGCCCGTACGCGCCGGAGCGCGACACTGCGATGAGGTCACCGGGGCGCGGCGCAGGCATCGGGACGTGCCGGCCCAGCACGTCATTGGGTGTGCACAGCGGCCCGGCGATGTTCCAGCTCTCCACGGCAGCGTCGGCGTCCCGGCCCGCGCCGGTGAGCAGGCTCATCGGGAAGTTGCGCTTGACGTAGGAGCCGATGCCGACCGCCGCCATGTGGTGGTGGGTGCCACCGTCCACGACCGCGAACGGCTCTCCCATGGACTCCTTGACGTAGCGCACCCGCACCAGGTAGGTCCCGCTGTGAGCGGTCAGATACCGGCCCAGTTCCATGGCGATCCGGGTCCCGGGACGGCGGGCCGTGAAGCGGCCGATCACCGGGTTGACCAGTCCCGCGACGACGTCCGGATCGATGTCGTGCTCGCCCTCGAAGTAGGCCACCCCGAGGCCACCACCCACGTCGACGAAGTCCAGGGGGACGTCGAGCCGTTCGGCGAGCCGCTCTGCCTGGTCGAGAATCCGCTCCGTGTTCTCGGCGACCACCGCCTCGCTCAGAATGCGCGTTCCCAGATAGGACTGGAAGCCGATGATCCGTACGGCCTCGAATCGGGCCAGCCGCTCGCGGGCCCCGTACAACTGCTCGACGTCGATGCCGAACTGCCTGCTGCGTCCGCCCATCGTCAGCTTGGCGCCCTTGACCACGAAGTCGGGGTTCACCCGCAACGCGACCTGGGTGACCACGCCGCGTTCACGCGACAGGGCGTCTACGAGCGCGAGTTCACCGAAGGACTCGCAGATGACCGCGTAGAGGCCGAGGTCCAGGCAGGCGGACAGTTCGGCACGGCTCTTGCCGGGTCCGACGAAGACGATGTCGTCCGCCGTGACCCCGGCTCGTGTGGCCGTCACCAGCTCGGCCAGCGAGGAGACCTCGGCGCGTGCGCCCAGCCCTCGCAGGAAAGCGCAAATCGCCACGTTGGGGTTCGACTTGAGGGAGAAGAACATCTCCACAGCCGGGTCGAGCCGCTGCCGTAGTCCGTGGTACTGAGCGGTGAGCACATCGCCGTCGTACACGTACAGAGGCGTACCGAACTCGTCGGCGAGGTCCCTCACGGACAGGCCCTGCACGGTGGATCCGTCTGTCATCGCCGGCCTTTCGTCAGGTCGTGGAGCCGGGTGCGGACCGCCTGGTCGATCGATTCGAGGTCCTGTTCGTCGTCGGCGACCACCACCGCGTACAGCCGGCCCTCGAAACCGCCGGAGGTGGCGGCTGCCGCGTTCACCGTGGCGAAATTGTTGACGAGCAGACCGGTGGAGTCGCCCGGACGCAGCAGCAGGCCGCCGAGTCCGCCGTCGAGTTCGTCGAAGGGGAGGCTCCGGTCGAGCTGGAGCGGGTAGTGCGTGGCCAGGGCGCAGCGCCGCTCGCCCACGAACATCTCGCGGATCCGCTCCTGGTAGGTGGACATGTTGTTCCTCGCGTTGATCTCGGTCACCGGGTAGACGCCGCCGTCCGGGTCGACCATGGCGTCCACGCCGACGACGCCGACGTACCCGTCGGCCGCGAGCAGTTTGCCGATGGCGAGCGCGGCGGCCCGCAGTTCGGCGAGCTGAGCGTCGGTGAGACGCGCCGGGATGCGGTGTCCGCGGTGTGCGCCGGCCTCGGTCAGGGCCTCCTTGACGAAGTCGAACCGGACGGTGCCCGCACGGTCGACCGTCATCTGGTAGTTGAGGTCCATGTGCTTGTCGACCCACTCCTCGAAGAGGAGCGACAGACCACCCTCGGCGTGCCGGCCGACCATGCGCTGGAGGCGTTGCAGCGCCGCCTCCTCGCGGATGACCAGCAACCCCTTGCCGGAGACCCCGAATGCGTCTTTCGCGACGACCGGAATGCCACCGAGCAGCCGTCCGCGCGCCCAGGCGCATGCCTCGGTCAGCTCCGTGACATCGCGGCAGACCCGGCCGTCCGGCTGACGCAGGCCCACGCGGTCCGCGAGCAGACGGCTGTAGATCTTGCTGTTGACCTTCTTGCAGACCGCGGCCCCGGCGCCGGCGAACGGCAGCCCGGTCACGGAGGCCAACTCCTCCTCCGCAGCGGACACCCCGTGGGGCCAGAGCCACGCGCCCGCGTCACCGAGTTCAGCGAGCCGGGCCAGCAGCGCGGTGTCGGCCATGACGTCGGCGGTGACCGGGCGCCGGGGATCCTGCCGTGCGGGGCTCAGGATCTGCGGCAGTTGGAAGCCGAGATCCGTCAGGTAGGAAACATAGTCCGGGTCGGGCGCGGCCTTGACCACCACATGGTCGCGGGGGCCTCCCAGGAGCAGGGTGAACTCGTCCATGCGGTTGACGATGACCGTGCTCGCAGTGGAGGACATCCGCGGCAGTCCGCGTTCACCGACCGCCCAGTACTGCTCGACCTCGAAGTTACCGAGGAGCACCAGTGGCACGTCGGCGCCCGACAGCGCCCGGCGTAGCCGATCGGTCGCCGTGTTCGGCGAAGTTGTCACCCTCGCTCCTAGTGCTCGAACGTCATGGCGGAGAAAGTGGCGCCCAAACCGACCGCGGTCATCACATACTTGTGGCCCGGCTGGAGCCGGCCCTGGTCGCGTGCGGTGCGGTAGTTGGCGAAGGCGTCGGCACCGAAGCAGTGACCGGTGCGCGGCAGATTGTCCAGAAACAGCCGGTCCACCCGGCGCAGCCCCAGCCGGCGCAGCACACGCAGCCACGACATCCGGTTGACGTTGTGCGGCAGGATCAGTTCGATCTGGTCCAGTTCCAGGCCCGCGTGCTCGGTCGCCGCGCGGATCACCTCGGCCAGCGCCGACGGATAGAGTTGCTGGAAGTGTTCCTCCGCCTCCTCGCTGAGCCATGCGCCGTCGTGGAACTCGCCGTACGTGCGGGTGGCGTAGGACAGCATCCGATCGCGTCGGCCGTCTGCGCCGACCAGGACCGCGGTGGTGCCCTCCCCCATGACCCCGCTGTTGACGATGACCTGGGCACAGGAGGTGAACGCCTTCTCTCCACTGAGCACCAGGACCAGCCCCTCCTCATCCCCCGCGCCGGCGAGCATGCGGCCGGCCAGGTCAACGGCGAGGAGCGAACTGGCGCACGCGTGCTGAGTGACGGAGAACGCCTGGGCGTGCTCCAGGCCGAGCTTCCGGCGTGCCTCCTGCAACGGATTCGCCGGGTAGGGCGCGACGACGGGCATCGTGCGCCCGTGCAGGACGTAACGGATGCGGTGTCGCACGCGGGACAGACTTTCCAGAGCGGCCCCGGCAGCCACCAGGTCCTCCGCCAGCGTGGTGCCGGCGCCGAAGCGGATCTCGGAGAAGCCGAAGTACCGCTCGTGCAGTCGGATGCGTGACTCGGAGAAGCCATGTCCGCGCAAGTGGTCGTCGATACTCACCCGGCGCGGGGGCAGATAGGTCGCGACGTCGGCAAGACAGGTCAAGTCGTCCCCACCTTCAGGAGAGTGATTGCCCCACAGGTTCCGCAGTGGAGCACGCGGCGATAAGGCTCACCCGGGCGACCGAGTGACCGGGCCACCTGGCTATGTCGGAAGGAGGGGAGCGCCGGGCCCGTCGTATCGGCGAGACTCGATCCGCGTGGAGACCCTCGACGATCCGTATCACTGGCCCGCGACCCGCGTGGCAGCAGCCATCGCACGACGGGACCTGTCCGCCAGGGAGTATCTCGGGCTGTTGCTCAGCCGTGTCTCCCGGTACAACTCCGACCTCAACCTGGTGACCACCATCGACGAACGTGCCTTGCGGTGGGCGAAGGACGCCGACGACGCGACGGTGCGTGGCGCACCGACCGGGAGACTGCACGGGGTGCCGATGACTGTGAAGGACAGTCTGAGCACTGCCGGACTGCGGACCACCGCGGGCGCCGTCGAACTCACCGGGCACGTGCCCGGTGAGGACGCCGAGGCGGTGGGTGCGCTGCGCCGGGCCGGGGCGGTCGTCTTCGGCAAGACGAACGTGCCCGCGCACTGCATGGACGTGCAGACCGCCAACGACGTCTTCGGCGTCTCACGCAATCCCTGGCGGCCCGACCGCACTCCGGGGGGTTCCTCGGGTGGCGGCGCCGGGGCCGTGGCCGCCGGACTGACGTCGGCGGAGCTGGGCTCCGACATCGCCGGTTCGATCCGCATCCCCGCCGGCAACTGCGGCGTCTTCGGGCACAAGCCGAGCTTCGGCATCGTGCCTCTGGGCGGACACCTTCCGCCGTACCAGCCGACTCGGCCTGACCTGGCGGTCGTGGGGCCTCTGGGGCGCAGCGTCGACGATCTGCGCCTCCTGCTCGACGTGATCACGGCACCGCATCCCTTCGACCGGCCCGCCTGGCGGCTCGCGTTGCCTCCCGCGCGGCAGGTGCAGCGCGTCGCGGTCTGGGCAGACGACCCTTACTGCCCGGTCGACGGGGAGGTGCGCGCCGCTGTCACCCGGGCCGGGCTGCTGCTGGCCGAGGCCGGCATCGTGGTCGAACCCTCCTCTCCTCCAGGGGTGACCCTCGCGACGAACGATGAGATCCTGCGGCGGTCACTGGCAGGCGCTGTGCCCGCCGCCGACAGCGGGGAACGGGATTCGCCGGGCGGGGGCCTGGGGGCCGAGTTCGCCTCCCAACGGCATCATGACTGGCTGCGGGCACAGGACCGACGGACCCGGATCAGACGGGCCTGGCGGAGTTTCTTCCAGTGGTACGACGTCCTCCTGCTGCCCGTGTCGGCGAGCCCGGCGATCCCCCACGACCAGCGAGCGTTCACCGAGCGCCGGATCGTCGTCGACGGGGTCGAGCGCCCGTACTGGGACCAGATCGTGTGGGCCGGCCTGGCCGGGGTGAGTCATCTGCCCGCCACCGTCGTGCCGGTCCGGCTCGACGCCTCCGGCACTCCGGTCGGTGTGGCACTGGTCGGCCCGTACCTGGAGGACCTGACCACCTTGGCTGCGGCGGACTTGCTGGCCGAGCGAGTGGGGGGCATCGGTGTGCCGCCCTTGGCCTCGCCGCCGATCGACCCGCCGTGAAGGGTGCCTGGGACCTTCAAGGAGCGCCCGCGACCTCGAAGGGGTGCCTGTGACGTCGAAGGAAGGCCCGCGACCGTGAAGGAGTGCCTGTGGACGCAACCATGACCATCGCCGGCAGTGCCGTGACCGGCACCGCGCCACTGCCGGTGGAGAATCCCGCGACCGGTGAGGTGTTCGCGACCGCGCCCGACTGTTCACCCGACGTACTCGACCGAGCCGTCGGCGCCGCCACCCACGCCTTCCGCGGCTGGGCGGGGCGCACGGAGGAGGACCGGCGGGCGCACCTCATCGCCTGCGGTGCCGCGCTGGCGGCGCGGGCCGAGGAGGTAGCCCGGCTGTTGACCCGGGAACAGGGCAAGCCTCTGGTCCAGGCCCGGGCCGAAGTCGCCCTGGCCGCAGAATGGTTCGGCCATACTGCCGGTCTGTCGCTGACTCCCGAGTCCCTCGCCGACGACGGGCGGACACGGGTCGCTCTGCACCGGGTACCGCACGGTGTGGTGGCCGCCATCAGTCCGTCGAACTTCCCTGTCATCCTGGCCGTGACCAAGGTCGCCCCGGCTCTGCTCGCAGGCAACACCGTGGTGCTCAAGCCGTCCCCGCTCACCCCGCTGTCCACCCTGTTGCTGGGGCGGATCCTCGACGACGTGCTGCCGGCCGGAGTGCTCAACGTCGTCTCCGGTGCCGGACGGCTCGGCGCGGCCCTGGCCGGGCATGCCGGTGTACGGCTCGTATCGTTCACCGGGTCCGTGGCGACCGGCCGGGAGATCGCCCGCCGGGCAGCCGTTGACTTCAGACCCGTGGTGCTGGAACTCGGCGGCAACGACGCCTCCGTCGTGCTGCCCGGCTCCGACCCGGCCGAAGTCGCCCGGCGGGTGCTCGCGGCGGCGATGGTGAACAGTGGCCAGTTCTGCGCGGCAGTGAAGCGCGTCTACGTCCCCCTGGCCGACCACCGGGAGTTCGTCGAATCGGTCAGCGTACAGGCACGGGCACTCGTGGTGGGCGACGGCGCCGACGACGACACCGACATCGGCCCGCTGGTCAGCGCGGACCAAGCGGCCCGGGTAGCCGGGTTCGTGACCGAGGCACGGCAGGCCGGGGCCCGGATCGTCACGGGCGGGCACCGGCTCGACCGCCCCGGACACTTTCACGCTCCCACGGTGGTGACCGATCTCCCGGCCGGCACCCGGTTGGAGAAGGAGGAGCAGTTCGGCCCGGTGCTCCCGGTCATCGCGTACGAGACCGTGGCCGAAGCCGTCACACGCGCCAACGCCACCGAGTTCGGTCTCGGCGGGTCGGTGTGGGGACCGCAGCCGCTCGCCGACGAGGTCGCCGCCGCGCTCGACTGCGGGACGGTGTGGCTCAACCACCACGGCGACCTGCGGCACGACGCTCCGTTCGGCGGTACCCGCAGTTCCGGCGTGGGCGTCGAGTACGGCCGCTGGGGGTTGCTGGAGTACACCCGGATCAAGGTGGTGAACGCCCGGATGACACCGACAGCCGGCTGAGCCGGGTCGCCGGGCAATCCCCACCGCCCGCCGGGTGATCCGGCGGGCCGTCATCCGGCGTCAGGCAGGTGCGCCGCGGCCAGGTAACTGCGCGGCAGCCCCGGCAGGTCGGCGGGGTTCGCCCGCCGGGGCCACCGTCCGTATGCGGCGTCGGGGAACCCCGGCTCGGTCACCACGTCGACGTGCCAGCCGCATCCGCTGAGGAAGCCCGCCGGATCGTCCGTGCCGAACTGCCAGGGGCTGCCCGCCTCGGCCAGCCGGTCGAGGAACTCGCGGGTGTACGGCAGCCGGAAGACGCCGGTGCCGATCAGGTCCACCGCCAGCCGAGTCCCCGGCGCGCAGACCGTGCCGACTTGTTCGAGCACCGAGTGGGCGAGTCGCTCGGGCAGATAGAACAGCACGCCCTCGGCGAACCACACCGACGGCTCATCGGGCCGGTATCCCGCATCGAGCAGCGCGGACACCCAGTCGCCGGCCAGGTCGGCAGGCACCACCCGGCGTGCGCAGCGAGCGCGCAGCCCGCTCTCGCGCAGCCGTTCCTCCTTGTAGGCGAGCAGGTCGGCCTGGTCGACCTCGAACAGCGTCGTGCCCTCGTGCCATGACAGGCGGATCGCACGTGCGTCCAGTCCGGCACCGAGCCCGACCACTTGGCGGACGTCCGGACCATCGGGCGCGGTGAGGAAGTCGTCGAACCAGCGGGTCCGAACAGCCAGGAACGGGTTGCCCTCGTCGGCCGCGTGCCGCGTGTGGAAGTGGCGGAGCAGTTCCGGTCCTTCGCGCCCGGCGAGGCGGGCCGCGAGCGGATCGGTGAAAAGTCGGTCCGGGCGGCTGCTCTCCCGTGCCCGGGCTGCAGCGGTCCACAGAGCCGTCCTCGCCACCGATCCGATCGTGTTCGCGCCGGAGGTCGCCGTCCAGGGAGTTGAGGTCATGCCTTCGAGGCTAGTGACGGACCGCGCGCAGGAGCAGGCCGCCGTTCGGGTATGGCCGCCCTGCCACACTGCGGGGCGCCTGCTCGGCGCTCCCGCGGCCGGCGGACGGCCAGCATGCTGATCCCAGTGTTACCGCCCGGACTTCCCCTGCCGTCCCCTCCGCCCGAACGGAAGGATGCCGTGCACGCGATCGTTCTCGCCGGTGGCAAGGGCACCCGCCTGCTGCCACGCACCGAGCAGCTACCGAAGCCGCTCCTCCGGTTCGGCCCCTATCCGTTGCTGGAGATCATCGTCCGCCGGCTGCGCAGCGCCGGTTTCACCCGAGTGACCCTGTGCGTCTCCCACCTCGGCGAAATGATCGAGGAGGCGTTCGGCGACGGTCACCGGCTGGATGTGGAGATCGACTATGTGAGGGACGAGGCGCCGCTCGGCACCGCGGCACCGCTGCTTGCCGTGCGCGAGTGGCGGGCGCCGGCCGTGGTCACCAACGGCGATGTGCTCAGCGCCGTCGACTTCGCGGAGTTGTACCGCGCCCATCGGCACAGGACGGGTGGCCTGACCGTGGTGGTGCACCGCCTGCACGCGCCGATCAGCTACGGCGTGGTCGATACCGACGGCACTGATCGGATCACGGCGATCCGGGAGAAGCCACTGCTCCCGGTCGACGTGGCCGCGGGCGTCTACGTGGCCGATCCGGCGGTGCGCCGGTACATACCGGCGGGTACGCCGCTCGACATGCCGGAGCTGATCGAGCGGCTGATCGCCGGCGCCCAGCGGGTCGGGGCCTACCGGTTCGACGGTCCGTGGCACGACATCGGTGACCCCGACTCGTACCAGGCGGCCCAACTCGATTTCGCCGCCTCCCCGGAGCGCTATCTGCGGGCGGACACCGAACCGCCCGCCCCGGCCGCGGCTTCCCCCTTCGTGCTGTCCGACACCAGCCTTCAGGAGCACCGTTGACCAGCAGCAACGACACGTCGATGCGGTCCGCCGAAGTGGTCGCCACCGAGATGGGTGATCTTCTCGTACGGTCCCCGCTGGCCCCGGGCGAGGACTTCTTCCTCAGTGGCGGCGACTCGCTTCGCGCGGTGGAGCTGATCTCCCGGTTGGTGGCGCGATTCGGAGCCGACGAGGAGAGCGCCGACCGGTTGCGCGCGGCCCTGCTCCTGGCCGTGTTCGACGAGGCGACCCCGGCGGCGCTCGCCCAGATCCTCGACACCGAACTCGCCTGAGACACCGGGATGGACATCACAGCCGAACTCGCGAGGCGTCGCACGGAGAGTCCCCGCGCACCCGCGGTGTCCGTCCGCCGGCAGGACGGATGGGAGTCGGTCGACTGGGGCACCCTGCACGACAACTCCCACAAGGCCGCAGGCGCGGCCGCCGGTCTGCCGCCCGGCCCGGTGGCACTCGTCCTGGACAACTCACCGGCCGGTGTGGCCGTGCTGTTCGGTCTGCTGATCGCCGGTGTGGCCGTCGCCCCGCTGGAGCCGGACACCTCCCAGCTCGCCGACGTGCGTTCGCCGGTACGGCGTGTCTCGGCCACGGTGGTGGGTCCGCCGGGAGGTACCGCCACGACGGCCGGACCGCCGGATCTCACCTACCCGGACCTGCTGACCGGCAGGCAGCGCGACGCCGTGCCGCCCGGTCACGAGGGAGAGGTGCTCCAGCTGACCTCGGGGTCGACCGGTACGCCCAAGCTGGCCCGCCAGCCGGCCGGCAACGCGGTCCGTGGCGCGCGCCTCTACCGTGACCTGCATGACCTCGGCCCGGACGACGTGCTGCTGGCGGCGGTGCCGCTGGCGCACTCGTTCGGTCTTGTCGGAGCGCTCACGACGGCCCTTGTCACCGGTGCCCATCTGCGGACCGGCGAGCGGTTCAGCACCCGGGCGGTGCTGGACGGCCTGGAGCGGGATGCCACCGTGCTGTTGTCGACGCCGTTGGGCTGCCGGCTGCTCGCCGGGGCGATCGGGCCGCACGGTCGCCGCACCGGCTTACGGGTGGCCCTGTGCTCCGGCGGCCCGCTGTCACCCGAGGTCGCCGCTTCGGCGGCGGACCGGCTCGGCGTACCCGTCCGGCAGGTGTACGGGTCCACCGAGACGGGGTTGATCGCATGCCGGCACGGCCACGCCGAGGACGGACCGGCCGATGCCCTGGGCGTGATGGCACCGGGCGTCTCCTGGCGGCTGCGGACCGGGAACGGCGAGCTGACCGAATACGGCGAGGGCACGCTGCTGGTGCGCACGTCCACGATGCTGCTGGGCCATCGAGGCACGGACCGGCCGCCCGAGTACGACCGCGGCTGGTACGTCACCGGTGACACGGCACGGGTGGACGCCGCCGGCCGGGTCACCGTACTGGGCCGCAAGGCGTCGTTCGTCAACGTCGGCGGCCGAAAGGTGAACGCGGGACGCGTGGAGGCGGTCGTAGGCGACTGCCCCGGGGTGCGTGAGGCAGCCGCCTACGGCGTGGTGAACAGCTCGCAGGAAGAGGAACTGTGGGCCGCCCTCGTACTCGAGGACGGTTACGGACCGGAGGATGTCATGTCTTACTGCCGATCGCGCCTGACCCCCTACGAGACACCGCACCACCTGCAGGTCGTCACCGCGTTGCCGCGCAACGCGATGGGCAAAGTCGTCCGAGGCGCACTGCCCGGAGCCGGTGCATGAGCGGGTACGTCGCCGTGGTCGGACTCGGCTACGTGGGACTTCCGCTGGCGGTCTCCTTCGCCGCCGCCGGCCAGGCGGTGATCGGCGTCGACACCTCGCCCGCGGTACGCCGGGCGGTGCGCGAGTCCCGGGCGCCGTTCTTCGAACCGGGACTGGACGCCGCGCTGGCGGCACTTCCGGAGGGCCTCCTCGCTGTGGCCGACGCGCTTCCCGAGGAACCGCCGGACACCGTGGTGATCTGCGTCGGCACACCGGTCGACCGAGCAACCGATGAACCCGACCTCACCAACCTGGCCGCCGCGGTGGACACCGTCGCTCCTCGCATCGGCGCCCAAACCCTGGTGGTGGTGCGCAGTACGGTACCGGTCGGCACATGCCGCGGGGTGGTGTTGCCCCGGCTGCTCGAGCGGCATCCGCAACCGCACCTGGCGTTCGCCCCGGAACGCATGATCCAGGGCAGGGCGCTGGCGGAGATGTCCTCGCTGCCGCAGATCATCGGAGGCCTGGACGAGCGGTCGGTGCTGCGGGCGGCCGAGCTGCACGCCGTGCTCGGTTCGGATCCGGTCACCGTGTCCTCGCTGGAGGCAGCCGAAATGATCAAGCTGATCTGTAACGCGCACACGGACCTGATCTACGGCTTCGGCAACGAGGTCGCACTGATGGCGAGCGCCCTCGGCCTGGATGCCGAGGAACTGATCCGGTCCGCGAACCTGCGCTATCCGCGTCCGGACCTCTCCCGGCCCGGATATGTCGGCGGTAGCTGTCTGACCAAGGACCCCTACCTGCTGATGCACTCGGCTGCCTCGGCCGGCTACCGGCCGCCCATGGTCGAGGCGGCGCGCCGGGTCAACGAGAGCGTGCCGAACCTGCTGGCCCGTTCGCTGCTCGACGAGCTGGCCCGCACCGGCGTCGCTCCCTCGCGGGCCAAGGTCCTGGTGTGCGGCATGGCGTACAAGGGGCGGCCCGAGACGGACGACGTGCGAGGTTCCGCCGCCGGTCCGGTCGCCGAACTGCTCGGCGGTGCGGTCGCCACGCTGGCCGGGCACGACTTCCGGGTGCCGCCGGAGCAGATCAAGGCATTGGGGTTCGAACCGATGGCCCTGGACGACGGGCTGGCCGGGGCCGATGCCGTCCTGCTGCTGACCGACCACGAGGACTACGGGAAACTCACCGCCGACCTCCTGCGCCCGCTCCTGCGCGGCCCGCGGCTGGTGCTGGACACGTGGGGCCTGCTCGACACCACGCTGTCGAACGAGCCGGAGCTGCGCTACCTGAGGTTCGGACGTGGCTGAGCGCGTCCTGGTCACGGGCGGCGCGGGCTTCATCGGGCTGCATCTGGTCCGACGGTTGCTTGCCGACGGTGCCGAGGTAACCGTACTGGACGACTTCTCCCGGGGGCGAGAGGACAGCGCGCTGCTCGAGGTACGGGACCATGTGACGGTGGTGCCGTACGACCTGCGCCGACCGATCGACTCCACGCATCTGAAAGGCGATTGGGACACCGTCTACCACCTCGCCGCGGTCGTCGGCGTGGCCCGCGCCCAGCAGCGGCCCGCACACGTCCTGCGGACGAACGTCCTGACGACCGTCAACCTGCTCGACTGGTGTGAGCGGCATCCGCCCCGGACGCTCTTCCTCAGTTCCACCAGTGAGGTCGCCGACGGCGCAATGGCGTTGGGGCTGAGTTCCTTCCCGGCTTCCGAGACGGTTCCCTTCGCGGTGCCCGACCCGCACGCTCCCCGGGCCTCGTACGCACTGAGCAAGGTGGTCTCCGAGGCGCTGGCCCTGCACGCGGGCAAGGACACCCGCATGAGGATCGCCCGATACCACAACGTGTACGGCGCCCGGATGGGCCACTCGCACGTCATCCCTCAGTTCATCGACCGGCTGCAGCGCGGTGAGAACCCGTTCCGTGTCTACGGTCCGACCCAGACCAGGTCGTTCTGTCACGTCGACGACGCGATCGACGCAACGGTCGCGCTGGCCCGGCTGCCCCACGCCGATCCCCGCGTCGTCAACATCGGCAACGACCAGGAGGAGATCGCCGCGATCGATCTGGCCCGGCTCCTGTTCGATCTGGCGGGATGCCGGCCACGGCTGGAACTGCTCGCTCCTCCCCCGGGGTCACCACAACGACGATTGCCCGACCTGAGCGCGGCACGCCGGTGGCTGGACTACCGGCCGCGCGTCGCACTGGTCGACGGTCTTCGGCGCACCTTCGACTGGTACACCGAGAACGCTGCCGGGGAGGCACGATGAGAGCTGTCGTCTATCGCGGGCCACGTCATGTCGAGCTGGTCGCACGAGCCGCGCCACGGCTGCAGGGCCCCCGGGATGCGCTGGTCCGGGTGACCCGCTCCGCCATCTGCGGCACCGACCTGCATCCGTACCGCGGAGAGCTGGCCGGATTCCGACCCGACACGGTGCTCGGTCACGAGTTCGTCGGCGTGGTCGCCGAAACCGGCAGTGAGGTGGATCTGCCTCTCGGCACCCGTGTGGTGGCGTCCGACGTGGTGGCGTGCGGTCGCTGTGCCTCCTGTGCACGCGGTTGGCACTACCAGTGCGACCAGGTCGGTCTGTTCGGCTACTCCGACGTTGTGGGCCGGCCGCTGGACGGCGGGCAAGCGGAGCTGGTCCGGGTGCCGTTCGCCGACACAGTTCTTTCCGTCTGCCCGGACGAGCTCAGCGACGAGCAGATGCTGTTCGTGGGCGACGTCCTCAGTACCGGATACGCAGCGGCGGCTGCCACCAGGATCACTCCCGGCGACGTGGTCGGCGTCGTCGGTGCCGGACCTGTGGGCCTGCTGTCCGCGCTGTGTCTACGGCTCTGCGGCGCGGCGTTGGTGGTACTGGCCGACCCGGAGGCACGCCGACGGACCGCCGCGCGGTCGTTGGGGCTGGAAGCAACGACGCCGACCGAGTTGCCCGCGGTGTTGCAGGCTGCGGCCGGTGGGAGTGGTGCCCGGGCCGTAGTCGAGGCGGTGGGCAGTGCCGCCGCCCTCGACTGCGCGATCGACGCCGCCGGGCAGCACGCCACGGTCGTCGTGGTCGGCGCGCCGAGCACCGAGCCACCCCCACTGGCCGTCCAACGTGCCTTCGCAAACGAGCTGACGCTTCGCTTCGTGGTGGGCGACCCGATCCGTGACGGGGAAAGGGTCACCGCCCTGGTCCGCGCCGGCCTGCTGGATCCGACCGTGGTCGTGTCGCACCGGCTTCCGTTGACTGACGCCGTGGAGGCGTATCAGCTCTTCGACCGCCGAGAGGCAGTCAAAGTGATCATGGTGCACGAGGACTGAGATGTTACTTCTGGGAGGTACGGACGCCTTGCTGGATCAGTCCGGAGTTGATCGCGGTGACCACCGCCATGGTGCGGTTGGGCGCGTCCAGTTTCATCAGCAGGCTGGCCACGATGCGTTTGGCGCCATGGCTGGAAATTTGCAGTCGCCGAGCGATCTGCTTGTTGCTCAGCCCCTGCGCCAGAAGGACGAGCGTCTCGTTCTCTCTCGGTGTGAGGGCGGCACGGTGGCGCCGTTGGTGCGGGGTCGACGCGCCGACCCGCTGCATCAGATCGCGAGCAAGCAGGCTCGGCATCGCGACCTCACCGGCAGTGACGCGCTGCAGGGCCGTCGTGAGCGTCTCGGCGGTGAGGTTGCCCTGCACCACGAACCCGTCCGGGGTGTGAGGGTGTTGGAACAACTGATCACTCGCCCGGTAGTCGTGCAACAGCATCAGTGTCGCGGCCGGGCGGAACCCGCCGCCCTCCACCGCCCGCTGCCACTCGTCGTCGGACTCGTGCAGAAGGACGACGTCCGCTTCCCCGGCACGGATGATCTGCTCAGTGTCGTCCCACGTCACACAGTCACGCACCTGCCGGACCACCGATAACGAGGTCAGGAGGGCGGTCAGGCCGAGGCGCAGGATCTCGTCCCCGACGAGAACCACCACCCGCAGACGAGCGGGCTCCGAGGTGTGATCCGAAGACATAAGGAGTTCTCCTTGCGTTCGTCGAAATCGATGCTGTTCACGCCCAATAGGCGCAGAGGAGAGAAGACAACCGATCGAAGGGAGATGACCGCGCAAGGCCGTGGCGCTGTTCTGACGTATGGCCGAAGGAACGGCACAGGCCATATCAGTGAACCGAACCCATCACGGGGAGACGTGCGCCCGGGGTGCGCGCGCCGCACGGATCTGTGCGCAGCTCCCGCTCCGGCGCTCTACGACACCGGACCGTCGCACATTACCCAGGAGTGATCGTTCTGCCGGCTTCTTCGCTCCCGCAGCGGAGTCGCGGGACTCTCCAGCTTCACCGTTCGCATCCATACCCCCTCCGAGGTACGCCTGATGGCCGGGCGGTCGGGCTCGGGGGCGCGACAGCATCCATGAGGAATGAATATCGCCGCATCGCCCAGCCGCCTACGTCCCGAGGGCTCGGAGCCACCCCGGACGGCGGCCGAACCCGAGCATTTCATCGAGGCAATGCTCCAGCGCCTCTTCGAGACCCGGAGTTGCCCAAAAGCAGCCGACAGGAGGAGGCTGCCGTTGGCGCAGGTTCTTACTTATTGGATCACATCCGCACACGCTTTCCTAGACCTCCCCGTGCATCGCACACGAGAGCCCGCGTTCGGCGGGCAGAACACCCTCGAGCCAGAATTCCGGCAACCCGGCCAAAGAGCACCCAAAGCGTCCCGCATGACGTGCCGTGAACATCTGCATTGCCGTGCGGAGCGACCGAGACGGGAAGTGACGACATGAAGGATGACTCGACCGAGCCCACGATTGAATTCTACGAGCGGCCTTACGGCCATCAGGAGATGATGACGCTCAATACCGAATCGACGGTAAAGTTCATCACCGTCAACCCCGGCCACCACCTCAGCCTTCACCGTCACGAGAAACGCGACGAGTGGTGGACCGTCCTCAACCACCCGCTCGCAGTGGAGATCGGCGGTCGGGCCTGGACAGCGAAGCCCGGCGAACGCATCTGGATACCCCGTGGCATCGCACATCGGATCGGCAACACAGGTCGTTCGCCCGGCCAGTTCCTGGAGATAGCATTCGGATTCTTCGACGAGGACGACATCGAGCGGCTGGCCGATCACTATTACGTACCGGGCTGAGCACCGGTTGTCACAGCGGACTGCCCGAGACAGGGGGATTCGAATGCCGACCACCCATCAACGAAATCCAAGCGAAATATGGCTGCACGGCGCGGAGGCCGGACCTTTTCCCCTGTCCTGGGGACAGGGGACCATGTGGGAAAGCATCAATGCGCTCGGCCCGCGATCCCGTCGGCTCAACATTGTCGGGGGTTTTTCGGTAGGCCGCCCGGTAGGTGTCAGCGATGCCCTGTTCCGCATCGAACGGTGCCTGAATCGGTTCGACGTCTTCCGTCTCGCCTTCGACGAGAGGACCGGCACGGCATTTTTCCGAGGAGAGGTCCGCATCCCCGTCCGGTGGGGAATCGATTCCGGTACGCCGGGTGATGCAGCCGCGCAAAGCTCCGAACTCTACGCGCTGCCCTTCGACCTGCAGGAACCACCGATTCGTCTCGAACTGATACATCGGGGCGCAGTCGTCACCCAGGTGGGGATCGTGATGTCGCACCTCGCGTTCGACGGAGCGGCCTACCGCCTCCTCGTCCGGCACCTGCGTGACGCCGTCGAGGGACGCGAGCCGTCCCCGACCTGCATACAGAATGAGGCGCTGATCAAACACGAACAGTCGGCCACCGGAGTCCGCAGGAGCGATGCGGTGATAGGCCACTGGGTCGAGAGCGCGACCCGCCTGCCGCCGGGGTGCGGCCTGTTGAACACCACGGCCGGCGCGTACTCCGTCACCGAGATTCGTTCGCGGGCCATGGCGATCGCCACCCAGGCACTTGCGGTCTTTCACAACACCAGCACCGCCAGTGTCCTGACAGCGGCCCTGACCACCATGATCCGCCGGCACATCGACCGGAAGTTCTCCGCCATGCTTTCGGTCTGCAATAACCGCATGCTTCCACAACTCGGCGGTCACGTCGGGCAAACCATCGGAAACGGACTGATACTCCTTCCTCGGGAGCGACCCGACGCGGAGTTCTCCATGTTCGTGAAGGATGTCAACATACGTGCCTTCAGAGCTTACGCTCGCGCGCGGTACGACTCCGTGAAATGGCGCGACGTACTCTCCGGTCTTTCCGAGCGGGGATCGGCGACGGATCTTTCCCACTACTTCAACGATGTGCGCCGCGAACGCGGCTCGTGGTCGGGGCTGGAACAGCAAATCGACGATCTCCGTAAGGGGACGCGAGAAGGCACCTCCCTCACCGTGGTCGACCGGCGGGACATGTCCGACGCGACTTTCTTCGCGAACCTGCACGACGCCGGTCGTGACTGTCTGATCACTCTGGTGTGCGACGACGACCGGACACCACCGGCCGACGCCGCTCTGCTGCTGAAGGACCTGGAAGCCTTCCTCGTCGAACAGGCGCTCGCATGCTGAGCACGCCGTTCACCGGTCGTCCGGCCCCGTGCAGCCGGGCCGCCTCTGCGCCGAAACCCCACCCATTGGAAGGACGGGCGGCGCCATGCCGCCGGCCCTGAGCATCGGCATAACGGTGTTCAACGTTGAACTCTGTCTGGCTGCATGCTTGGATTCCCTGGTCGACCCACACCTGGCGGGCACCGAGATCATCGTCGTCGACGACGGATCCACGGACAGAAGCCGTTCCGTCGCCGACAAGTGGGCTCACACGGACCCCCGGACTGCGTACTGGCGCAACGCAACTCGGGGTTGAGCGCCGCACGCAACGCGGGCGTCCGCGCGGCACGCGGCAGATGTCTCGCGTCCTGCGCGGTGACGACGTTGTGCCCACCGGCGCGTACGCCGCTCACGTCGCTTCGCTCGACGTTGCAGGATCCGACTTCACGACCGAGGACGTACGCCACCTGGACAGCACCGGGGTGCGTCCGCACCCGGGATACCAGGACGTGTTCGCCCGTGCCTGATGCCGCACCCACATCCGCCGCCACACCGCCCTGGTACATGACCGCATGATGTGGAACAAGGTCTTCCGTCGCTCGTTCCGGGATGCGCGAAACCTCCGCCTCACCCTGCGCACGTACGAGGACGCGCCAGCCGTTCCCGTGCCAGCGAACCACTCCGGGCGCCGAGAGGATCGGTTTTCGCTGGTCAATGGCGTGCTGCACGTGTACCAGCAACAGACGAAGAATCCGCTGGGACGAGCGCACACCCCGCCCAGGCGCAACGCTTTGCCCATGCCCACGGCGGCTGAGCATCAAGGCCGGGCCCGGTCTCTCAGCTCGGTCATCCACCACGCGACGACTCCGAACCGATCAACCCCAGGTGCCCGAGTTCAACGAAGCGCAGTCAGCACCAAGTCAGCACGGGACAGGTGAAGAGGGGGATGACGTGGGCTTTCATTCAGCATCGCATCGTCAGATCACCCTCAACCACACGTCCCAGACAGTACTCGTTTCGACGATCATCGAGCCCCTGAAGCACCTTTCCGTGAGCCGGCATGGTGGCCACACGCATAGCCAACCCCCGAACTATGTTTCCTCACCACATGTGCGCCTCACCTGCGTCTTTCTACGGTGTGCCGACACGTACCCGTCCCCACCGCACACGAGGAAGTGGCGCACATGGCCTCCGGAACCACCGCTCCCCCACCCCCCGCCAGTCTCAAGCGCATCGTCGCCGCCAGCCTCATCGGCACCACCATCGAGTGGTACGACTTCTTCCTCTACGGCTCCGCCGCCGCGCTCGTCTTCAACAAGCTGTTCTTCCCGGACTCCGACCCGCTCGTCGGCACGCTGCTGTCATTCCTCACCTACGCCGTCGGGTTCGCCGCGCGGCCGCTCGGCGCGCTGGTCTTCGGGCACTACGGGGACCGGCTGGGGCGCAAGAAGCTGCTGGTGCTGAGCCTGTTGATGATGGGCGGGGCGACGTTCGCGATCGGGTTGCTGCCCACCCACGCGACCGTCGGCAGCGCCGCGCCCGTGCTGCTCACCGTGCTGCGGCTGGTCCAGGGGTTCGCGCTCGGCGGTGAGTGGGGCGGTGCCGTGCTGCTGGTGTCCGAGCACGGGGACGCCCGGCGGCGCGGATTCTGGGCCTCGTGGCCGCAGACCGGCGCGCCGGCGGGGCAGCTGCTGGCGACCGGTGTGCTGTCGCTGCTGACCGCCGTGCTGTCGGACTCCGCGTTCGGGGCCTGGGGCTGGCGGATCCCGTTCCTGCTGTCCGGGGTGCTGGTGATCGTCGGTCTGTGGATTCGTCTCTCTGTCGATGAATCGCCGGTGTTCAAGCAGGCACTGGAGCAGGCCGAGGCCCGCAAGGCGGACGTGGACGCGGACGCCGAACGGATGCCGGTCGTGGCGGTCCTGCGGCATCACTGGCGTGACGTGCTGGTGGCGATGGGGGCGCGTATGGCGGAGAACATCAGCTACTACGTGATCACCGCGTTCATCCTCGTGTACGCCACCACCTCGGCCGGTGTCTCGAAGCAGACCGCGCTCAACGCGGTGCTCATCGCCTCGGCGGTCCACTTCGCCGTCATCCCTGCCTGGGGCGCGCTGTCGGACCGGCTCGGCCGGCGTCCGGTGTATCTGATCGGCGCGGCCGGGGTGGGGCTGTGGATGTTCCCGTTCTTCGCTCTCATCGACACCGGCGGTTTCGGCAGCCTGCTGCTGGCGGTGACCGTGGGTCTGGTGCTGCACGGGGCGATGTACGCACCGCAGGCCGCCTTCTTCTCCGAGATGTTCGCGACCCGGATGCGCTACTCCGGTGCCTCCATCGGCGCCCAGTTCGCCTCCGTCGCGGCGGGCGCGCCGGCGCCGCTGATCGCCACCGCCCTGCTCGCGGACTACGAGAGCTCCACTCCCATCGCGCTGTACGTCATCGCGGCGAGCCTGCTGACGGTCGTCGCCGTGGCGGCGGCCAAGGAGACCCGCCACCGTGACCTGGCGGACGTGGCTCCGTCGGGTGACACGGGAGGGTCCGTCGAGGCGGCCCCGGCCGCCCGGGACGCGCGCACCGTCTGATCCGCCACGGCGCTTGCCCCCGTACGCGCGCCGCGTACGGGGGTCAGCGCCGTGCGGGAGGCGTCGTGCCCGCCGACAGGCGGTGCAGACGCAGGGCGAGCTGGATCTCCAGGGCCCGTGCCGGGCTCTGCCAGTCGTCGCCGAGGAGGCGGCCGACGCGTTCCAGCCGCTGGGCGACCGTGTTCACATGGACGTGCAGTTCGTCCTTGGTGCGGGCGGGGCTCATGCCGCAGGCGAAGTAGGCGTCGAGGGTGCGCAGCAGCTCGGTGCCGCGCCGCTCGTCGTACGCCACGACCTGGCCGATGGTGCGGCCGACGAAGCCGGTGATGTCCCGTTCGCCGGCCAGCAGCAGCCCCAGGAAGCCGAAGTCCTCGGCGGCGGAGCCGTCACCGGAGCGGCCGAGGAGGCGCAGGGCGTCGAGGCAGCGACGGGCCTCCACGTAGGCCGCCGCCACGGCGTCGGGGCGGGCGGTGAGGTGTTCGACCGGGGCGGACGCGCCGACGGTGACCGGTTCGTGGACGGCCGTGCCCAGGTGCCGGGCGGTGCGGCGGGCCAGGTCGGTGGCGGTGTCGCCGGGGGCGAGGGGCAGCAGCAGGACGGTGCCGCCGTCGCGTGCGGCGGCGAGGCCCTGCCGGGTGGCCGCGAGGTGGGAGGCCGCGGCCCACAGCCGTCTGCGGGCGTCCGCCTCTTCGTCGGCGTCGGCGGTTCCGCCTTCCAGCCGGGCGGCTAGCACGGCGTGGGTGGCGTCGAGGTCGGCGCCCAGCCGGGCCGCGCGCTCGCGCAGCAGGCGCGGGTCCCGGTCGCGGGCGTCGAGCAGGTCGTCGAGCAGCTCGCCGCGGACGCGCTGTTCGGCCTCGGCGGCGGAGCGGCGGGCGAGCAGCAGCAGTGAGGTGACCATGGCCGCGCGTTCCAGCGTGCGCTGGTCGACGGGGTCGAGGCCGGGGTGGCCGCGCAGGACCAGCGCGCCCAGGAGTTCGTCGCCGGCGGCCACCGCGGCGATCCAGTCGTCCCGGTGCCGTACCGCGTGGCCTTCCGCCCGTGAGGACTCGAGGGCCCGGGCGGGTGCCGCGGTGGCCTCGGTGAACTCCACCGTGCCGTCCAGGACCTGGGAGACGGCGGCGGCCACGTCGTGCACCCCGCCGCCGCGCAGGACCAGCTCGGCCAGCCGGTCGTGGACGTCCGAGGCGCGCTCGATGACCGCGCTGCGGTCCTTGATGATCTCGTTGGCGCGCTCCAGACCGGCGAGGGCCGAGCGGGTCTCGGCGAGCAGGTTGGCGGTGTCGAGGGCGGCCGCCGCGAGGGCGGCGAAGGAACCGAGCAGGGCGATCTGCTCCCGCTCGAAGACCCGGGCCCGCCGGTCCGCGGCGAACAGGACGCCGATGACGTGGTGCCCCAGCATCAGGGGCACCCCGAGGATCGCGACGAGCCCCTCGTCCCGCACGCCGGTGTCGATGCTGTGGGTGTGCTGGAAGCGGTCGTCGCGGAAGTAGTCGTCGGTGACGTAGGGGCGGGCGGTCTGGGCGACGAGGCCGCCGAGTCCCTCCCCCATGCCGAGGCGCAGCTGTTGGAAGCGGGCGGCGACCGAACCCTCGGTGACCCGCATGTAGGTGTCGCCCCTGGCCGGGTCGTTCAGGCTGAGGTAGGCGACGTCGGTGCCGAGCAGGGAGCGGGCGCGCTGCACGATCGCCTGGAGCACGGCGTCCAGGTCACGCAGTCCGGCGAGGTCGTGGGCGGTCTCGAAGAGGGCGGACAGCTCGGCCTCCCGGCGGCGGCGCCCCTCCAGCTCCGCGCGCACCCGCAGGGCGAGCGTCCTGGCCTGCTGGAGGGCGGCGATCCGCTCGGCGGGCAGCCCTTCGGCGCGGGCGAGCAGCACCGGCTGCTCGTACGCCTCGGCGGAGGCGCCGCGGGCCAGCAGCTCCAGGAACGGCGTCTCGGCGCCGCCGGCGGCAGGGCCGGTGCCGGAATGTGCCCGGCCCGGCGCTCCGGCAGCGGGGGCGGGACGCTCGGCGGACTGCACGTGATCGCGGGACATGCTCACAGGATTCCTCATCCCGCGGCCGTCCCGTCAGGCCTGTGGAAAACCTTGTCGGCCGACGGTCGGCCGCTGGTGGCCGATGCCTCAGTGCGCGGTCCAGCCGCCGTCCAGGACCAGTGAGGTCCCGGTCACGAAGGACGCCTGCGGGCCGCACAGGTAGGCCATCGCCTCGGCGACCTCCTCCGGTTCGATGAGCCGCCGGACGGCGCTGTCCTGCAGCATCACCTCGGACAGGACACGTTCCTCGGGGATGCCGTGGGCACGGGCCTGGTCGGCGATCTGCTTTTCGACCAGTGGGGTGCGTACATAGGCGGGGTTCACACAGTTGGAGGTGACGCCATGGGGTGCGCCTTCGAGGGCGGTGGTCTTGGACAGTCCCTCCAGACCGTGTTTGGCGGCTACATAGGCGGACTTATAAGCCGAGGCGCGCAGTCCATGGACCGAGGACACATTGACGATGCGGCCCCACCCCTGGCCGTACATATGGGGCAGGGCGCCCCGGATGAGCCGGAAGGGTGCCTCCAGCATCACGGTGAGCACCGTGTGGAAGACATCGGGCGGGAACTCCTCGATGGGGCGGACCAGTTGCAGCCCGGCGTTGTTGACCAGCACGTCGGTGCCCGCGGCGGCGAGTTCGGCGGTGTCCAGGTCGGTGAGGTCGAGGACGTGCGGCTCGACGGCGCCCCCGAGGTCCCGGGCCGTCTCGGCGAGCGTCTCCAGGCCCGCGGCGTCCCGGTCGACGGCTCTGACCTTGGCCCCGGCGGCCGCGAGCCGCAGCACGCAGGCGCGGCCGATGCCGCCGGCGGCGCCGGTGACGAGGGCGGTACGGCCGCCGAGGTCGAGCGGGGTGGCGTGGAGGGCCGGAAGGGCACGGGACGCGGTCATGTCTCGACCCTAGGCAGCACCCGTATGCCGCCACATATGGCCAGGCCCTACAGTTCAACCAATTCCAGTGGGGTCAAACCATGTGGGTGCGTCGGACATGGCCTGCTTGATGCGGAAGCGCGCGAACTCGTTCAGCTCCGGCAGCGCGTCCACGGCGAACCAGCCGACGTCCAGCGACTCGTCGTCATTGACCCGTGCCTCACCGCCGAGGGCACGGCAGCGGAAGGTGATGTCCATGTACTGGCAGACGTCGCCGTTGCCGTACGTCACCGGGTCCAGCGCCTGGACCAGTACGACCCGCTCGATGGCGCAGCGCACCGCGGTCTCCTCCTCGACCTCCCGCACGGCGCAGGCCGCGGGCTGCTCCCCGGGGTCGGGGATGCCACCGATCACCGACCACTCGCGGGTGTCGGTCCGGCGGTTCAGCAGGACTCTGCCCTCGTCGTCGAAGACGAGCGCGGTGACCCCGGGGAGCCAGAGCAGCTGGTGACCGGCGGAGGCGCGCAGGGTACGGATGAAGTCAGGAGTAGCCATGCCCCCGACCCTAACCGGCCGGTCAGGGCCCTCCCCGGCGCTTCGGGGGGCGTGCGGCGGGCGTACTACCGCACCCCACCGGCGCGTCGCCCGCGCACCCCGGAGGCGACGGCCCAGCCCAGTCCGCCCGCGGCGACCAGGACGAGGGCGATCTCCGGGAGGATGCCGAGGCGGGTGGCGGGGGTCCGGGAGGTGCGCAGCGGCACCTCCCGCACCAGCGAGTCGGCGACGAACATGCCGGTCCTCTGCGTGATCTCCCCGTCGGGCATGATGATCGCGCTGACCCCGCTGGTCACCGGGACGGTGACGGCGCGGCTGTGCTCCACGGCGCGGACCCGGGACATGGCGAGCTGCTGGTAGGTCATCTCGCTGCGGCCGAACGTGGCGTTGTTGCTGGGCACCGAGATCAGCTGGGCGCCGGCGGTGACCGTGTCGCGCACCGCCCAGTCGAAGGCGGCCTCGTAGCAGGTGACCAGGCCGACGCCGGCACCGCTCATGGTGAAGACGCCCGGCTCGCCGCCCCGGCTGAAGTCCCGGCTGACCATCGACGTCCAGTTCTCGTTGATCGCCCCCACGAGCGAGCGCAGCGGGAGGTACTCGCCGAACGGCTGGATCTGCCGTTTGTCGTAGGTGTCGACGGGGCCCTTCGCCGGGTCCCAGAGGATCTGCTCGTTGAGCAGCTTGCCGTCCCTGGCGACCACGCCGCCGACCGAGATGGGCGCGTCGACGGCCTTGGCCGCCTTGTCGATGACGGCGCGCGCGTCGGCGTTGGTGAAGGGGTCGATGTCGGAGGAGTTCTCCGGCCACAGCACGATGTCGGGGTGCTCGGCCCTGCCGGCCGCGACGTCGGCGGCCAGGCGCTCCGTCTCCCGCGCGTGGTAGTCGAGGACCGCGCGCCGCTGGGAGTTGAAGTCCAGGCCGAGGCGGGGCACGTTGCCCTGGATGACGGCGACGGTCACCGTGCCGGCCTCGGCCTTGTCGCTGAGCAGCGACCGGGCGGTGAGGGCGGCCACCAGTGGGACGACGACGCTCAGCACGCCGACGACCGCCGCGGCACGCCGTACGGTTCCGGTGCGCCGGGCCTGGAGGGCCAGCCGGACGATCTCGTACAGGCCGAAGCCGCACAGCACGACGGCGAAGCCGAGCACCGGAGTGCCGCCCAGCGCGGCGAGCGGCAGGAAGACGCCGTCCGCCTGACCGAAGGCGATCTTGCCCCAGGGAAAGCCGCTGAACGGCACGCGCGCGCGTACCGCCTCGCCGGCGATCCACAGCGCCGCCGCCCACACCGGCCATCCGGGGAGTTTCGACACCGCGGCGACGCCCGCGCCGACCAGTGCGACGAAGACCGCCTCGATCACCACGAGGGCGATCCACGGGCCGGGGCCGACCTCCACACCGGTCCACACCAGCAGCGGCAGCAGGAAGCCGAGGCCGAAGAGGTAGCCGAGGCCGAGCGCCGCCTTCCAGCTCCGGCCGCGCAGCACCTGGCCGAAGACGGCGAAGGCGGGCAGGGCCAGCCACCACAAGGTGCGCGGCGGGAAGCTGACGTAGAGGAGCAGGCCCGAGAGCGCGGCTGCTGCGGCCGGGAGGAGGCGCACGAGCCGCCTGCCCCGCGCCGGGGGCGCGGTCTGCGGCGGCATCGGGTCCGACTCGCCGACGGAGGTTGCGGTGACGGTCACTCCGGGAGTCTACGGCGCGTGACCTGGCGGCCGACAGCACGGTCGGCGGGGCGGAGGACACCGGGCGGGCCCTCGCCCGCCCCGGGTGTGCGGGCCGCGTGCCGCACCGTTTCCGCGCGACTTGTCACCACACGTCCCCGAACCGGGCACCAGCCGTTACGGCGTGCCGGTGCCCTGGTCGCGCGGCCCTCCGCGGCGCCGGCGGCGGCCGGGACCCGTCACAGGCCGGGGGCGACGCCGGTGGTGCTCGGTGCGGGGGTTTCTCCGACGGTGCTCGTCGGCGTCGCCGCCTTGGGCAACGCGCTGAGCTTCACGGCGGTGTCCGTGGGTGGAGGGCTGCTGGCGGGGCCGGCTGCGTCCCGGCCGTTCGCGGAGGATGCGGGACGCTGCGAGGGGCGTCCGGGCGGGGGCGTGTGATGCGGTGACCGGCGCTCGCGGGAGGGTGCTCGCGCGGCACGGCGCTCGCTGGGCGCCTCCCTCGGAGGGGGCACCCCCAGGCCCTTGAGGCACTGGGGAGGCACGACCGCCCGCGGGAGCGGCGGCGGGTGACCGCCCGCGGGTACGGGGGCGGTGGTTCAGTGGGTGGCGCCCGGTTTGTGGGGGCGGAGGCGGTCGCGGATGACGGTTACCGCCGCTTCCGCGTCGTCCACGGTGACCGTGAAGGTGTGGCCGTCCCACAGGCGCAGGACGATGCCCTCACCACGGCGTACGACGACCGCCGTGCCCTTCTCGGGCCGCCAGCGGTACCCCCAGCCGCCCCAGTGCCGCGGGGTGACGTGCGGGGCGAACTCCGCGCCCGCGACGTGCGAGAGCGGGATGCGGCGGCGGGGGACGCCGATGTGGCCGCAGCGCACCTCCAGGTGGTCCTCGTCGACCCGCAGCGCGACATGCACGAAGGCGAGGGTGCCGAACAGGACCAGCAGCCCGGCGGCGATGCAGCCGACGACGGCCATGGCCAGCGGCGCGATGCCGGACGTCCACGCGGAGTCGACGGCCAGCGCGATACCGAGCGCCAGGCAGGCGGCGCCGATCAGCGCCAGGAGCCACTGGAAGCGGTTGGTCGCGCGACCGGTCCAGACCTCGGGGTACGGGGCATGCTCGCCGTGGCGGTGGTCCCTCATGAATTCGAGATTACCCAGGATTCGCTCAGTGGGTACCGCGCGGCACAGCGTTACTGCGCCGTCCGGGCGGCGGCCGCCTGCCGCAGCAGTCGGCCCTCCGCATAGGTGAGGGCGGCCGTGGGGAGCGTGCCCTCGCGTCCGCTCAGCAGCACCGTCAGGGCGCCGCTCGCCGGCGCCCCGGGGGCGGGCCGCTCGCCGAGGCGGCGCAGGGCCTGGGCGGCCACCGCTCCGGCGGAGCCGTGCAGGGCGAGCGGCGGGCGGCCGGGGCGCTGCACGGCGGCCCGGATGCGCTCGGCGACCAGTTCGTAATGGGTGCAGCCCAGGACGACGGTCGTCACATCGTCCGGGGTCAGCTCGGCGGCCGCGGCGACGGCGGTGTCGATCGCCGCCTCGTCCGCGCGCTCCACGGCCTCGGCGAGCCCCCAGCACGGCACCTCCGCGACGGTGACGCCGTCGGCGAAGTTCTCGATCAGGTCCCGCTGGTAGGGGCTGCCGGTCGTGGCCGGGGTGGCCCAGATCGCCAGCGGTCCGCCGCCGGCCGCGGCCGGTTTGATCGCCGGGACGGTGCCGACGACCGGCAGGCCGGGCTCGAGACGGGCGCGCAGGGCGGTGAGGGCGTGCACCGTGGCGGTGTTGCAGCCGACGATCAGCGCGTCGGGCCGGTGTGCGGCCGCGGCCTCGGCGACGGCGAGGGCGCGCTCGGTGAGGTCCTCCGGCGTCCTGGGTCCCCAGGGCATGCCGTCGGGGTCGAGGGAGAGGACGAGATCGGCGTCGGGGCGCAGGCGCCGTACCGCGGCGGTGGCCGCCAGCAGACCGATTCCGGAGTCCATGAGCGCGATCTTCACCCGGCCACGATAGACGATGAGCCGCTTCGGGCCCCTGCCGTGGGGCAGACTGCGGCAGGTGAGCGCCATTGTGTGGAGTGCCGCCGGATCACTCGCCGCCTGGTGGTGGCTGCTGCTCTGCCAGGGCTTCTTCTGGCGTACGGATGTGCGGCTCCCGCCGTCCCGCGACCCGGAGACATGGCCGTCGGTGTGTGTCGTGGTCCCCGCGCGTGACGAGGCGGCCGTGCTGCCCGCGAGCCTGCCCTCGCTGCTCGCCCAGGACTATCCGGGCCGGGCCGAGGTCTTCCTCGTCGACGACGGCAGTACGGACGGCACCGGAGGGCTCGCGCGGGAGCTCGCGGACCGGCACGGCGGGCTGCCGCTCACGGTGGGTTCTCCGGGCGAGCCCCCCGCCGGCTGGACCGGCAAGCTGTGGGCGGTGCGGCACGGCATCGGACTGGCACGCGCGCGTGACCCCGAGTACCTGCTGCTGACGGACGCCGACATCGCGCACGCCCCGGACAGTCTGCGCCGGCTGGTGGCGGCGGCCCGTACCGGAGGGTTCGACATCGTGTCGCAGATGGCCCGGCTGCGGGTGGAGAGCCTCTGGGAACGCCTGGTCGTACCGGCGTTCGTCTACTTCTTCGCGCAGCTGTACCCGTTCCGCCGGATCGGGCGGGAGGGGACCCGGACGGCCGCCGCGGCCGGCGGCTGTGTGCTGCTGCGTACCGGGGCGGCCGAGCGGGCGCGGATCCCGGACGCCGTCCGGAACGCCGTCATCGACGACGTGGCGCTCGCCCGCGCGGTCAAGCGGAGCGGCGGACGGGTCTGGCTGGGGCTCGCGGACCGGGTGGACAGCGTGCGTCCGTATCCGCGGCTGCGCGATCTGTGGCGCATGGTGTCGCGGAGCGCGTACGCGCAGCTGCGGCACAGCCCGGTGCTGCTGGCCGGTACGGTCGCCGGGCTGGTTCTGGTGTATCTGGTGCCGCCCGTCGCGGCGATCGTGGGCGCGGTGGCGGGGAGCGGGGTCGCGGCGGTCCTCGGCACGGCGGCCTGGCTGGTGATGACGGGGACGTACGTCCCGATGCTCCGTCACTACCGGCAGCCGCTGTGGCTCGCTCCCCTGCTGCCGTTCACCGCGTTCCTGTACCTGCTGATGACGGTGGACTCGGCGGTGCAGCACCACCGGGGGCGCGGTGCGGCCTGGAAGGGCCGCACCTACGCACGTCCGGACGCCGTGCCCGACGAGGGCTGACCGGGCGTCGTCTCACTTGCGGCCGGGGGTCCAGTTCATGCCCCAGCCGTAGGCGTGGTCGACGGTGCGCTGCGGGCTCACTCCCCGCTCGGGGACCAGGTAGCGGGCCTCGCGTCGGACGACGAGCTCGCCGCCGCCGGTGTTGGTGATCAGGGCGAGCGCGCACACGGTCGAGGGGACCGTGCACTCGTCGAGGGAGAAGTCGATCGGTGCGCCGTACTGCGGCCGGAGGGTGACCGTGGCGTGCAGGTCGGCGAAGGAGCGGGCGCCCTCGTAGATGGTGACGAAGACGAGGACGCGCCGGAGGAGATGTTTGTGGTCGAGGTTGACGGTGAGGTTCTCGCCGCTCGTCACGGCACCGGTGCGGTCGTCTCCGTCCAGGTGGATGAAGGGGGGCTGGTGCAGTGCGCCGAAGGCGTTGCCGAGGGCCTGGACGACGCCCTTGCGGCCGTCGGTGAGTTCGAACAGGGCGCACAGGTCGAGGTCGAGGTCGGAGTGCATGGCGACCGGGCGGCCCAGCTTGCCGGCCCAGCCCGAGAACTGCTTGCGGACCTCCCAGTTGAGGTTCACCTGCAGGGCGCCCGACGTGCCGCCCTGCTTGGTCAGCGAGACGGAGGGGGCCGCCTTGGTGAGCGTCACCTTCGTCAGCCGGACCGGCGCGGGGGGCGCGGACGGCGGAGGCGGTGCGACCGGAGGGAGCGTGGTGACCGGAGGCGCGACGGGCGGCGCCGTGGCCACGGGGGCGGCGGGGTGCTGCGGCTCGTCCACCGTGATGCCGTAGTCGGTGGCGAGGCCCTCGAGTCCGCTGCTGTAGCCCTGGCCGACGGCGCGGAACTTCCAGGCGCCCTGGCGCCGGTAGAACTCGCCGAGGACGAACGCCGTCTCGGTGGTCGCGCCCGTGCTGTCGAAGCGGGCCGCCACGGTGCCGTTCGCGGCGTCCTTGACCTCGATGTACAGATCCTGGACCTGTCCGAACGTACCGCCGTCGCAGGAGGCGGCCAGGATCACCGTCTCGATGCCGGGCTCCACGCGTGCGAGGTCGACGAGCAGGGTGTCGGTGACCCGCCCTCCGGCGTCCCGCTTGCCCTCGTGGCGCACGGCGCCGGAGGAGTGGGCGGGCTGGTTGTAGAAGACGAAGTCGCTGTCGGAGCGGACCTTCCCGCCGGCCAGCAGGAGGGCCGAGGCGTCCGCGTCGGGTACGCCGGGTCCGGAGCGCCGGCCCACGTCCACCCGCAGTGCCGTCGTCGGCACCGGTGTGTTCGATCCCTTCGGCATTGACATGTCCGCCCCCATCACGGGTCGCCGCGCCAGGCAAGGTCCCGGCGTCCGTCGGTCTTCGTCCGCACAACTTATTCCCCCGCGCGGGGAACTCCCATGGGAAGTGCGCGGGAACCGGGGGCCAACCGCCGGTAACCGGCCCGGAACTCGGCCTTTACACGAAACATGCTCGCCGATACGCCCGTTTTCCGTAAGTTCGCTCGTATTGGGGATCCCCAGTCACGGCGGGCACGGAAAACAACCCTCTTATCGGTCTCCCCAACCAGCACATCGTGGGCTTAACTTATGTGCCATGACCTCCCCCCGCTCCACTTATGGCGGCGGCTATTACTCCGCTGCCTTCTCGGACACCCCGATCTACGACTCACTCGTGGCCGAGCGGGGCACCCCGCAGATCGCCCCGATCCGGGTCCCCGCCGCGTACGAGGCGCCGGTCAGTCATCTGCCCGCCCTCCCCTCGGCGTTGCCCGCCCTCCCGGCGGCCCCGTCCCAGCCTTCCTACGGCTACCCGCAGATGCCGCAGCCCGCCGCGTTCCAGCAGGCGCCCGCCGCGTACATCCCGCAGCAGGCGACCGCGCCGCGCGGCTACCCCGGCCCGCAGCCGCAGCCGCCGCGTCCGGCTCCGCCCGCCGGCTACGAGGCGATGCGCCCCGCGGCTCCGCGGCCGGGTCCCGCTCCCTACCAGGACCCGTACAACAGTCAGCAGTACCGCGGGTACTGAGCCCGCCCGGGGCTGTCGGTGCCGTACGGCACGACGGCCCTGCGGGCATGCCCGTCCGCACCCGATTCGCCGGAGGCCCCCGAGGCCGCTTCCGGCCGCCCCTGGGGAGGGAATCGGACTTCTGCCCAACCGGCAGGGAACGCAGTTCCGCCTCGGACAGCGCCGACCCCGCGCTTCGTACCGGACGCCGCCGAACTTCTGACCGGCGGCGTCCGGGCTGTCCGCGCCGGGAACGGAGGCATCGGCGTCATCGTGGAGGTCCGCACGCCGCGGCTCCCGTCGCGAGCGCGGGAACCGGGCCCCGGGCCCGCGCGTTGGCCTTTCATGAGAGATCCGTGAAAGGACCCGCGGGGGGAAGGGGGCGCGGACCGTGCGAGCGATCAGCGGACTCCGGCGCTGGCGGCACAACCCGTTGTGCCGCGGGACCGACCTGGCCGAGGCATGGGTGGCGCTCTCGGCGCTGCTGCTCGTCCTCGTCGCCGCCCCGGTGGTCGGCGTCCTCGTCGGAGACGCCGCCCAGGACGCCCTGCAGCGTTCCGTCCGCGCACAGCACCGGTCCCGGCACCTGGTGACGGTCACGGTGGTGCGCAAGCTCGATCCGTCCCCGTCGGCCGCCGACCCGGAGATCTCCTCCGGCGGGGATCTGCGCCACCGCGTCCTCGCCCACTGGACCGCGCCGGACGGCACCGAGCGGAGCGGGCCGGTGCCGACGCGTCTGAAGGACCCTCGGCCGGGCGACCGCTTCCGGACATGGACCGACGGACACGGGACAGCAGTGGCCCGCCCCCTGGACACCGCGACGGCCACCACGCACGCCGTGCTCGCCGGCATCGGCGCCGCCCTGGTGGCCACGGCCCTCGTCGAGGGTTCCAGACGGCTGACCGTCCGGCGCATGGTCCGCCGCCGGTACGCGCGCTGGGACCGGGCATGGGACAGGGCGGGGCCGGACTGGGGCAGGACCGGGACCGGCAGCTGACCGACGTTCCGGCTCTGGTCAACCCGGTGCCCGCGCGCACGCTACGGTGGTCCGGCCGAACCGATCGGCGGCAACACGCGCGCGAACGAGCCACGTACGACAAGGTGGGGGCACAGCTACGCCATGGCACAGGGCACGGTCCAGGTGACGCACACCGGCACATCGAGGTGGCGGCGCCGCACGGGTGAGTACGCATCGCTCGCCGCCGCCCTGGAGGCCGCGGCCGAGGGCGACGTCCTCACCGTCGCTCCCGGAACCTACCGGGAGAACCTCGTCGTGCAGCGGGCGGTGACCCTGCGCGGCCCCGAGGGCTCCCCCGGCTCGGTGCGCATCGCGCCCCCGGACGGCGTTCCGCTGACCGTGCGCGCCTCGGCGGTGGTCCAGGACCTGCACGTGGAGGGGCAGGACGCCACCGCCCCGGCCGTGCTGGTCGAGGGGGGCACCCCGGAGCTGCGCGACATACGCGTGGTCACCCGGTCCGCGGCCGGCATCGAGGTGCGCGGCGACGCCCGGCCCACGGTGCGCCGCTGCACGGTCGACAATCCGGCGGGCTCCGGCATCGCCGTGGTGGACGGCGGGGGCGGGGTGTTCGAGGAGTGCGAGGTGGTCGCCGCGGGACAGGCGGGGGTCGCGGTGCGCGGCGGTGCCCACCCCCGCCTTGAACGCTGCCGGGTGCACCACGCCTCGGGCTCGGGACTGACCGCGACCGGTGAGAACTCGGCGCTGGAGGCGGTGGGTTGCGAGGTCTACGAGGTGCGGGGCAGCGGTGTCCAGGTCACCGGCCGCGCCACCGCGCACCTCACCGACTGCGATGTGCACCGGACGACCGGGGACGGCATCACGCTCGACACGGACGCGGTGCTGACGCTGGCCGACTGCCGGATCCACGACATCCCGGAGAACGCGGTCGACCTGCGGTCCCGCTCGGTGCTCACCCTGACCCGCACCAGCGTGCGGCAGTTCGGCCGCAACGGTCTGTCGGTGTGGGACCCGGGCACGCGCGTGGACGCCAACCAGTGCGAGATCTTCGACAGCACCGGGGACTACCCGGCGGTGTGGGTGAGCGACGGCGCCACCGCCGTACTGGACTCCTGCCGGGTGCACGACGTGCCGGACGCCCTGTTCGTGCTCGACCGCGGCTCACGTGTGGACGTCGTCGACAGCGATCTGACGCAGGTGCGCAACACGGCCGTGTCGGTGAGCGACGGCGCCACCGTACAACTCGACGACTGCCGGATCCGGGAGGCGGCGACGGGCGCCTGGTTCCGCGACCACGGCAGCGGCGGCACCCTCGACAACTGCTCCCTGGACGGCGTCCAGACCGGCGTGATCGTCACCAAGGGCGCCGACCCGACCGTCGAGCGCTGCACCGTCGACTCCCCCGCCGAGGCCGGCGTCTACGTCTCCGCCGGCGGCCGCGGCACCTTCGTGAACTGCCGGGTCACGGGCAGCGGCGGCTACGGCTTCCATGTGATCGACGGCAGCCGTACGACGCTGCGGAAGTGCCGTACGGAGCGCTGCGCGCGCGGGGGGTACGAGTTCGCCGAGGGCGACGCGGCGTCCGGCTCGGGCGGCCCCGTCGTGGAGGACTGCACCGGTGACGAGAGCGGGAGTCCGAGACCGCCGGCGTCACCGGAGCCGGTCATGCAGACGGTGAGCCGCACCACCGGCCTGCTGAGCACGGTTCCCGCCGCCCGGACGGCCGAGCCGGCACCGCCCGCCCCCGGTCCGGAGCGGGAGACCCGCACGTCCAGGACCGTGCTCGGGGAACTCGACGCGCTGGTGGGCCTGGAGAGCGTCAAGCGCGAGGTGCGCGCCCTCACCGACATGATCGAGGTGGGCCGGCGCCGGCAGCGGGCGGGCCTGAAGGCGGCGTCGGTCAAGCGGCATCTGGTGTTCACGGGTTCCCCCGGCACGGGCAAGACCACCGTCGCCCGTCTGTACGGCGAGATCCTCGCCTCGCTCGGGGTGCTGGAGCAGGGGCACCTGGTCGAGGTGTCCCGGGTCGACCTGGTCGGCGAGCACATCGGCTCCACGGCGATCCGCACCCAGGAGGCGTTCGAGAAGGCGCGCGGTGGTGTGCTGTTCATCGACGAGGCGTACGCGCTCTCCCCGGAGGACGCCGGGCGCGACTTCGGCAAGGAGGCCATCGACACGCTGGTGAAGCTGATGGAGGACCAGCGGGACGCGGTGGTGGTGATCGTGGCCGGCTACACGGCCGAGATGGAGCGGTTCCTGTCGGTCAACCCGGGTGTGGCGTCCCGTTTCTCGCGGACGATCACCTTCGGCGACTACGGCCCCGAGGAGTTGCTGCGGATCGTGCGGCAGCAGGCCGAGGAGCACGAGTACCGGCTGGCACCGGGCGCCGACGAGGCGGTGCTCGCGTACTTCACCGACATCCCCAAGGGGCCCGCGTTCGGCAACGGGCGCACCGCGCGGCAGACCTTCGAGGCGATGGTCGAGCGGCACGCGAGCCGGGTGGCCCAGCTCGACGAGCCGACCACCGACGACCTGACCCTCCTCTACGCCGAGGACCTCCCCACGCTCCCCTGAGTGTCACCGGGCTCCTCCACATGCCGGGGTGCCGGTACGTCCGGCCGCAGGCGGGCGAGCAGCCGCCGGCGTTCCTCGGCGAACGCCGGGTCGGCCTGGTAGTCGGAGTGGCCGAGGATCGGCGAGGGCAGCGGATGGGCCTCGGTGCGGCCGTAGGCGAGGGGGTCCTTGAGCGCGGGACGGTCCACGGCGGGTCCCCGGTCGCCCGGCAGCCGCATCGGGCCGCCGATGGGGTCGGTGCGCCGGTAGAGGTTGCGCCAGCAGTCGACTTCCTGGTGCAGGAACCCGAGCGCGTCGGGGCCGAAGTGGGCGGGGAACCAGCGGCCGTACAGCCGCTCCAGCGGGGATCCGTAGGTCAGCAGTGCGACGCGCCTGCGGGTGGCGGGCGGCAGCTGCCAGGCCGCCGCGGCGGCGAGGACGCTGCCCTGGGAGTGGCCGGAGAGCACCAGCCGTCCCCCGGTGGACCGGGTCCAGGTGGCGATCCGCCAGGTCAGATCGGGCACCGCGCGCTCCGCGTAACAGGGCGGCGCGAAGGGGTGGGCTGCGCGCGGCCAGAATGTGCCGACGTCCCACAGGATGCCGATGGTGCGCCGCGCGGAGGCGTCCTTGTAGGCGCGGCGGCCCCAGGTGACGAAGAGTATGAAGCCGAGTCCGATCAGCCAGGACCCCAGCGCCTGCGCGGTCTCCGCCGCGCCGTGGACGACGGCGTACGAACCGCCCGTCGCCTCGCCGGGGGTCTTGTCGGTGACGAGCGCGCCGACGAGGGCCCCGGCGCCCAGCAGCAGGGTGGCGGCGGAGGTGACGGCGAGGATGCGCGGTCCGCGGTCGGTGAGGGCGGCCATCGCGCGTACCGAGGCGATACGGCGGGTGCGGCCGGGGTCGCCGGTCTCGCCGGCGTACTCGCGCTCCACCGCGGCGCGTTCCGCGCGGGCGATCTGCACGGCGCGCCGGGCGAGCCAGCCGCACAGCAGCAGCACCAGGACGAGCAGCGGCGGGATCACGGACGCCTGCCAGGTGAGCAGCACGGGCGGGCCGGGGATCGAGGTCCCGGTGCCGTCCAGCCAGTCGGCGACCCGCTGGGAGACGCCGCCGGACATGACTCCGCCCAGCGCGCAGGCGAGCATGGCGACCGCCGGTCCGGCCAGGCCCCGCATCGCGGCGCGCCGGTCGGAGGCGGTGCGGTGCAGGCTGTGGGCGACTCCGGCGAGCACGACCACCAGCAGGCCCTGGACGAGGGCGAGGGCGCCGAAGGTGGCGTCGCCCGGCAGCCGGCCCGCCGACTCCCAGCCGGGGCGCTCCCACCCGGCGTAGAGCAGGGTGAGGGCGAGCAGGACGAGCGCGGTGAGCGGCAGGTACCGCACCAGGCGCCGGTCGAGTTCGCCGTCCAGCCGGCGTTCGGTGCGGCCCCGGCGGCACACCACCCACACCACGGCGCCCGCCCCGACGGCCAGCATCGCCTCCAGGAGCAGGCCGAGGACGCCCAGGACGGCCGGGCCGCCCGGCTCGCGGTCGTGGCGGGCGGCGGCGGAGCCGACCGCGGCGGCGACCGTCAGCAGTCCGGCGGCGGTGTGCGCGGCGCGCAGCCGGGCGACCAGGCGCCGGCCGTACCAGAAGCCGGGCCGGCCCAGTGCGGTGCGCCCGCCGTCCTCCTCGGGCTCGGGACCGTGGGTCATCGGCTGCTGGGACTCGTACGCGCTCCAGGTGCGCAGGGACAGGAACCACAGCAGGCCGGTGAGGGCGGCGGGCACCGGGGCGGCGAGCGCCAGCCTGCGGCCCGGCGCGCTCCACCAGCCGCCGTCGGACATCCCGGGCGAGAGGAAGCCGAGCCAGGAGTGCCGTTCGGCGCACGCGTGTGTGCCCGCGCACTGCCAGGCGGCCAGGTCGAGGGCGACCTCGCAGGCGGCCGCGACGAGCAGCACCGTCAGGCTGAGTCCGGCCAGCCGCACCAGCAGCCCGTACAGCCGGACCGTGCGTCGGCGACCGTGGGCGGTGGGGCGCATCCAGTGGGCGAGGTTGACCACCATGAAGGGGAGCAGCAGCAGCCACAGGGCGCGGGTGCCGTTCCCGGAGGTGAGGTTGCACCAGACGTAGGCCTCGGGAACGGGTCCCTCGCGTCGTCCGGCGGGTCGCCGCTCCGCGTCGGCGTCGTCGGCGCGGCGGAACACGGCGGCGATGTCGTCACCGGTGATCCGGACCGTGCGCGGGTCGTCGAGCATCTCCTCGGGGGTGGTGCCGCCCACCCCGTGGACCAGGAGTTCCAGGGCGGTCCCGGACTCCCCGGCCCGGGTGGCGGGGCCGTCGGTGCCCTCGGCCGGTCCGTGTTGCCGCGCGTTCTCCACTGATTCGCACTTCCCCCGTGACGCCCCGTCGGCTCCGTCCGTGCGGGCACAGGATCTCCCGTGGCGGTACGGCTCACACCTCTCGTCACGTAATCTCCCCGATCCGTGTGACAGGCAAGCGACATGCGGGAGATCAGTGGCATGTGCGCGACGAGCCGCCGGTGACGCCACCCGGGGCACGGCGTGCGAGGATGGGACATCCGCGCACCGGTGACGGGCGGAAACCCGCTCGTCGCAGAGGGTGCGGGGCATGTCGGACGGTTTGCGGCGAAAGGACCGGAGCGTACGTGAGCGAGAATCAGAACCTGCTCGCGGAGCAGCGGCGCACCCTGATCCTCGACGAGGTCCGGCGCCGGGGCGGGGTCCGGGTCAACGAGCTGACCCGCAAGCTCGGTGTGTCGGACATGACGGTCCGCCGCGACCTCGACGCGCTGGCCCGGCAGGGCGTGCTGGAGAAGGTGCACGGCGGCGCGGTTCCGGTGGTGGAGGCGAGTACGCACGAGCCCGGGTTCGAGGCCAAGTCGGGCCTGGAGCCGACCGCCAAGGAGGACATCGCGCGGGCGGCGGCCGAACTGGTCTCCCCCGGCGCGGCGATCGCGCTCTCGGGCGGTACGACGACCTTCGCGCTGGCGCACCGACTGCTCGACGTTCCCGACCTCACGGTGGTCACCAACTCGGTACGGGTGGCCGATGTGTTCCACGCGGCGCAGCGCACGTCGGGGACCCGGCAGGGCGCGGCCACGGTCGTCCTGACCGGCGGGGTGCGCACGCCGTCCGACTCGCTGGTGGGGCCGGTGGCCGACCAGGCGATCGCGGCACTCCACTTCGATCTGCTGTTCCTCGGGGTGCACGGCATATCGGTGGAGGCGGGGCTGTCGACGCCGAACCTGGCGGAGGCGGAGACCAACCGGCGTCTGGTGCAGTCGGCCCGGCGGGTGGTCGTGGTCGCCGACCACACCAAGTGGGGCACGGTGGGGCTTAGTTCGTTCGCGTCCCTGGAGCAGGTCGACACCCTGGTGACGGACCCCGGGCTGCCCGAGGGGGCACGCGCGGAGGTGTCCGAACATCTGCGGCGGCTGGTGGTGGCGGGCCGGCCCGAGGAGCCCTCGGAGGCCACGGACATCTGACGGGCATCCCACCTGCCCGCCGCCGAGTCCGGTGTCCGTCAAGGAGGTTACGTCCATGACTCACCGTCTGCGCCCCGTGGGGCACGAGTTCGTCCGGACCGCGCCCGTACGGCTGGTCTTCGAGCGGGAGATCTCCGCCTCGCCCGAGCGGGTGTTCCGCGCGCTCGCCGAGGATGTCGCCGGCTGGACGGAGTGGTTCGGACCGGTCACGCCGGCCCGCCCCCTCGACGACGGAGCGGGGCGCGAGATCCGGCTCCGGGGCGGCACCCGCTTCCGCGAGACGGTCCTCGTGGCCGAGGAGCCCGAGGTGTACGCCTATCGCGTGGATGTGACGAACGCGCCGGGCGCCCGTGCCGTGGCCGAGGAGTGGCGGCTCGCCGCGGCCGGGACGGGCACGCGGGTGCGGTGGACGCTCACGGCCGACGGCACGGCCCCTTTCCGCCTCGTGCTGAAGACCGCCCGGCCGGGACGGGGGCGGGCGTTCCGCTCCGCGGCGACCTCGCTGGACCGCCGGCTCGCGAGGTAGCTCTCACTCGGGCCAGACGCCGGTCCGCAGCAGGGAGTCGATCGCCGCCGTGTACGGCGCGACGTCCAGGCCCTGCCCGTCCAGCCAGGCGTCCGAGTAGTACTTGTCCAGGTACCGGTCCCCCGGATCGCACAGCAGCGTCACCAGGCTCCCCCGCCGGCCCTCCGCCACCATCTCCGCGACGAGTTTCAGCGCGCTCCACAGCCCGGTGCCGGTGGAGCCGCCCGCCTTGCGGCCGATGACCCGCTCCAGGGCCCGCACCGCGGCGACACTGGCGGCGTCGGGCACCTTCATCATCCGGTCGATCGCGCCGGGCACGAAGCTCGGCTCCATACGGGGCCGGCCGATGCCCTCGATACGGGAGCCGCGGTCGCAGGCGACGTCCGGATCGCCGGTGGTCCAGCCCTGGAAGAAGCACGAGTTCTCCGGGTCGGCGACACAGATGCGGGTGTCGTACTGCATGTAATGGACGTAGCGCGCGAGGGTCGCCGAGGTGCCGCCGGTGCCGGCCGTGGCGACGATCCACGCGGGTTCCGGGAACCGCTCCGACTCCAGCTGGCGGAAGATCGATTCGGCGATGTTGTTGTTGCCCCGCCAGTCGGTGGCCCGCTCGGCGTAGGTGAACTGGTCCATGTAGTGGCCGCCGGTCTCCGCCGCGAGGGCGGCGGACGCCTGGTACATCGTGCGGGGGTCGTCCACGAAGTGGCACCGACCGCCGTGGAACTCGATCAGGCGGCACTTCTCGGCGCTCGTCGTGCGCGGCATGACGGCGATGAAGGGCACGCCGATCAGCTTCGCGAAGTACGCCTCCGACACGGCCGTGGAACCGCTGGACGCCTCGATCACCGGGCGGCCCGGACGGATCCAGCCATTGCAGAGCCCGTAGAGGAAGAGCGAACGGGCCAGCCGGTGCTTGAGGCTGCCGGTCGGGTGGGTCGACTCGTCCTTCAGGTAGAGGTCGATGCCCCACCGCTCGGGCAGCGGAAAGCGCAGCAGGTGGGTGTCGGCCGAGCGGTTGGCGTCGGCCTGCACCCTGCGCACGGCCTCTTTCAGCCAGGCACGGTAGGCGGCGTCACTGTGGTCGACGTCGAGGGTGGCGCCGGTCAGGGTCTGTCGGGGAGTGCTCACGGCGGGGCTCCTTACACTGGGCGCCGACGGCTTCCCGCGCGGCCGGCACCCCGATCATAAGCACCCTTCGCACCACCTCTCACCTGCATAAACACTCCTTTGAGCCACTCAAAGGCACCCCTGGGGCGCGCAGTGTGGCAGCAGGGGGGCGCATTGGCGCGAGTGCACCCCGAGCCGTGGGGAGCGGTGGTGCGCGCACTGGTGCTCGGCGGCGGGTGCGGGCAGACTGCACCGGCGTGAGCAGGGCCCCGTACGGGGGCACACTGGAGCTGGGCAGGAGCCGGCCCGCGGAGCACGGTCCGGCGCACCGACGCGCACAAGGGGGCGGGTGGCATGGCGGAGCCGGAGTTCACGGCCACGGGCGTGCGGATCGGCAAGCGGCTGCGTTCGCTCACCCGGGCCGGCCAGGTCCGGATCAACGAGGGCCGGCTGGAGCTGCTCACCAGCTACGGCAGCGAGATCGACAGCGCACCGGTGCAGGCGGTGCGGGCGTCCAGGCCCTGGTTCGCGCCCGAGGACCGGGCGCTCGCGGACCTCAACGGCAAGCGGTACCTGCTGACCCTGGGCGACCACGACCCCGCACCGGGTGAACCCGGTCCGCCCGCCGCCCGTCGTTTCATCGAGGCCGTGCGCCGGGCGTCGGGGCGCGGCGCCTGAGATGCCCGTGACTTGCGTCACTTCACCTCTTACGTCACGCTGGTCTCACGTCACTCTGGGTTTACCGGCGATAACGCTGCGAACCAGCCCGCCGGCCACGACAGCAGGCGGCAGCGTCACGCAGGCGCCCTGCTGGATCCGTCTTCCGTGTTCTTCCGGACCTCACGTCGGGGAGTCGCAGCCGTGATCACTCACCCAAGCAGGCACTGCGCGGTGGAGCTCCAAGCCCTGCCGTCGCGGATCGGCCAGGTCCGCAGAATCGTATCTGCGCAGTTGCGCTACTGGCACATGGACTCGTTGATAGACCGGGCATCGCTCGGTGTGACGGAGTTGTTGTCCAACGTCCACCGGCACGCCCAGCCAGACAAGACGTGCACAGTCGAGATAGAACTGCTGCTCGACCGGCTCAAGGTGTCGGTGCACGACCACGACCCGCGGCTGCCGGTCGTGGCGGACGCCGCCCCGCTCGCCACGTGCGGGCGCGGGCTGGCGATGGTGGCCGCGATGAGCGAGAGCTGGGGCGCGGTGCCGGACGGCGAGTCCGGCAAGGTCGTGTGGTTCACCCTGCCGACACCGACCACGACCGCCGCGCCCTCCTGGGACCGGCGTCCGCGGATCACGGCCGGCGAGGCCGCCGACCACCGCTTCGCGGAGGTCGCCCTCGTGGAACACACCACCGGGGACCACCACGCCGAACGGGCCCCCGCCCGCTCCACCGTCCCCGGCTGACGCGGGCGACCGGCAGGTCGGCGGGAAGCCGGCGGCGGACCTCCGGCTCCCTCACCGGCGCACCTCACCGAGAACATCGCCGCCGGGGCGTGAGCCGCGCCCGGGACGGAGCGAGGGGCGAGGCGTCCCGGGCCGTCATCCCGGGCCGTCATCGCGCGCCGCCCTTGCCGCGCCGGCCGAACTGCTCGTCCAGGACGGACAGCCGGCGCCAGTACTCGTCCTCGTCGATCTCGCCGGAGGCGAAGCGGTGGCCGAGCACCGCGAGGGGCGAGGTGTCCTCCACCACGGGCCGTCCGGAGCCGGGCCCACGGCGCCCGCGCCACACCGTGCGGCGCAGCAGGGCGATGCCGCCGCCGATGACCAGGGCCCAGATCACGGGGAGGAACAGGATCCACGGGCCGGGCCCGCCGTCGCCGAAGTGCGCCAGGGTCTGCATGATCGTCCATCTCCTCGGATGCGCTGTCTCGTCGCTCCTTGTGCGACATCTCCGAGCGTCGCCCTGCGAGGAGGGCCGGGGCGTCGTACGGCCGGCGGCACCGTGCGTACCTCGCGGGGAGTACGCGGACGGCGGCGAGGTCTTCCAGGTGCTGCGTCTGTCGTCGCCGGAGCGGGACGCTCCGCCCCGGGGACGACAGTGGTGAGCGCGGTCCGCACCGCCCTCACCGGGAATCCCGGCCGGGCCTTCGCCGTCGACCGGCGAAGGCCCGGCCGGGCACCGGGTCAGCCGCCCGCCTGGTCGCTGTCCTTCATCGCGCCCCAGCCGTGCCAGCGCTCGACCTCGAGCCGGCCGCTGACCCTCGCCCGCTCCCGGTCCGGGTAAGGGTTGCCGGTGTAGTGCCGGGAGAGGCGGTCGATGTCGGCCAGGTCCTCGTCGTCGTAGATCTCGGTCACCCGGCCGATCAGGGTGACGTGGGTGTACCAGCCGTCGCCGTCCAGGACCGTGAGGGCGACGCGGGGATCGCGGCGGACGTGCTTCAGGCGCACCCGCCCCTCGTCGAAGTTGATCAGCGCGCGGCCGTCCTCCCACAGATACCAGGTGGGGGTGGAGACGGGCGTGCCGTCGGAACGCAGCGTGGCCATCACGCAGGGGTTGGGCTTGCGCAGCAGTTCCTGCGCCTCGGGGGGAAGCGGGGGCTTGGACACTGCGGACTCCTTCGTGCTCGCGGCTGTGCCGGTCAGGTGGTGGGGTCGTCGTCGAAGCTGGCGTAGTAGGCGGCGGCCATGTCCTCGTCGCCATGGCCCCGGGCGTCGGCCCGCTCGAACCGTTCGGCGCTCGCGGCGGCGACGTCCAGGCGGACACCGTGCTGTTCACCGGCCCGTACGATCAGTCTGGCGTCCTTGGCCGCGGTCGTCACGGCGAACTGGGCCGGGGTCAGCCGCCCGTCGAGGATCATCCCGGCCTTGGCGCGCAGATAGCCCATGTCGAGCGGGCCGCCGGCGATGAGGTCGAAGAAGCCGTCCGGTGCGACGCCGAGGGCCTTGGCCAGGGCGAGGGCCTCACCGGCGGCGGTGGTCGCGGCGAGCACCCAGCTGTTGGCGACCAGCTTCAGCCGGGTCGCGCCGGCCATGACGCCGTCCTCCCCGGCCCACACGGTGCGGGCGCCCACCGCGTCGAACACCGGTGTCACCCTGTTGCGGCCCTCGGCGGGGCCGGCGGCGAGCACGGTCAGCTGTCCGGCCTCGGCGGGCCGGCGGGTGCCGAGGACCGGGGCGTCGTAGAAGAGCAGGCCGTGCTCGCGGGCGAAACCGGCCAGTTCGGCGACGTCCTCGATGCCCGCGGTGGTGGACTGCGCCCACACGGTTCCGTCGCGCAGGGCGGGGGCGGCCCGACGCATCGTCTCCAGGGTGGCCGGGCCGTCGTACAGCATGGTCAGGACGACGTCGGCGGACTCGACCGCCTCGGCGGGGGTGCCTGCGACGTGCGCGCCGTCGGCGGCGAGCGGTTCGGCCTTCGCGCGGGTGCGGTTCCAGGCCCGTACGGTGTGTCCCGCGCCCAGGAGGTTGCGGGCCATCGCCGCTCCCATGATGCCGGTACCCAGGACGCTGACGGTGAGTTTGTCGGTCAAGACGTCGCTTTCTGTCTGTCGGGCGGTCTTCTCACACCAGTGCCCCGAGAGGATCGTCCAGCACCGGCTGCCAGGCCAGTTCCGCCGCGCCGACCAGACTGTTGTGGTCCAGGGTGCAGGGAAGGATGGGGACCCCGCCGCTGCGGCCCCACAGGCTGCGGTCGGCGACGACGGCGCGGAGCCGGTCCGGGTCGGCCTCCAGCAGGGTGCGGTGCAGTCCGCCGAGGATGATCCGGTCCGGGTTGAGGATGTTCACCAGTCCGGCCAGGCCGAGGCCGAGGCGGTCGATGAGGTACTCGGTGGCGGTGCGCACGTCCGGGTCGTCGTACTGTCCGCGGATCAGGTCGTCGGCCTGCTTCAGCAGGGACATCTCGGGGCCCGGCGCGCGGCCCGCCGCGGTGAGCAGGGCCAGCGGGTCCGCCTCGACGTCGAGACAGCCGCGGCTGCCGCAGTGGCAGGGGCGGCCCTCGGGGTTGACGGCGAGGTGGCCGACCTCCAGGGCGAGACCCGAACTGCCCGAGTGCAGGCGGCCGTCGAGCACCAGCGCACCGCCCACGCCGCGGTGGCCGGTGGCCACGCACAGCAGGTCGCGGGAGCCGCGCCCGGCGCCGTGCCGGTGTTCGGCGAGAGCGGCGAGGTTGACGTCGTTGGCCGCGAAGGCGGGCCCGTCCAGGCCGGCCGCGCGCACCTGTTCGGCGAAGATCTCCCGCACCGGGGCACCCGCGGGCCAGGCCAGGTGCAGGGGGTTGAGGGCCAGACCCTCCGGTTCGGCCACCGCCGACGGCACGGCGAGCCCGGCGCCCACGCACCGCCGTCCGGTCTCCTCCAGCAGCTCGGCGCCGGCCGCGACGACGGAGCCGAGCACCTTCGCCGGGTCGGCGTCGACGACCTCGCAGCCGGGCGCCGTGGCGACAATACGGCCGCCGAGCCCGACCAGGGCCGCCCGGAAACCGTCGGCGTGCACCTGCGCGGCGAGCGCCACGGGCCCGTCCTCGGCGACCGAGAGCCGGTGCGAGGGGCGCCCCTGGGAACCGGCCGCCGCGCCGGGCCGGGCGTCCACCCGGATCAGCCCGAGGGCCTCCAGTTCGGCGGCGACCGCACCAGCCGTCGCGCGGGTCACGCCCAGCTCGGCGGTGAGCACCGCGCGGGTCGGCGCACGTCCGGTGTGCACGAGCTCCAGAGCGGGTCCGAGCGCGCCGCGCCCCCGGTCCAGCCGCGTCCTCGAGGTGGTCCCTTCCCCCGCCGGCCGGGGGTCCGCCTTCCCGCTCATGAAGGCGAGTCTCCCATGATCCGCAAACCGGCGCGGACTACAGGCCACTCACCCGCAGCGTGATGTTCAGTCTTCCGGTCAGTCCCAACTCGGGCGGTGCCGTGCCCGCGTGCACCCGGGGAACGCCGTGGTACGCGAGCCGGGAGGGCCCGCCGAAGACGAACAGGTCGCCGCTGCGCAGCTCCACGTCCGTCCAGGGGCGGGTCCGCGTCCCGGTGTTGCCGAAGCGGAAGACACAGGTGTCGCCGAGGCTCAGCGACACCACGGGCGCGTCCGATTCCTCGTCGCTGTCGCGGTGCATGCCCATGCGGGCGCCGGCGTCGTAGAAGTTGACGAGCGCGATGTCGTACGCGGCACCGTGCGCGGCGTCCGCGCCCAGAGCGTCGGTCACCGCGCGGCGGCCCAGCTCCCCGAGCCGGCCGGGGAAGGGTTTCACCGGGGCGCCGTCACCGTCGACGACCGTGCGGGCATAGCCGTACGGATACCAGTGCCACCCGAGGCACACCTGCCGGGCGGTCATGGTGCCGCCGCCGGGTGTGCGGACGGTGCGCAGTCCGGCGGGCGGCCCGGCCCACCCCCTGCACGCTTCCAGCAGCTCACGCTGCGCCCGCGCGTCGAGCCAGTCCGGCACGTGCACCGCGCCGGGCGCGATCTCGCCGCGGGCCCTGAGGAACAGCTCGGCTTCCGTGCCTCCCATGCCTCCCATCCTGCCGTACGCACCCTGAGCTGCGGCTGGGCTAGCCTGGTCGGACGATGAACGACCGTATGACGACTGCGTGGGGCGAGCCGGTGCTGGCCCGATTCCCCGAGGACCCGCGGGACAGGCTGCGTGCCTGGGACGCGTCCGACGAATATCTCCTCAGCCATCTCGCCGGACGGCAGGTCACGCTGTCCGGCACGGTCGTGGTCGTCGGCGACCGCTGGGGCGCGCTGGTCACGGCGCTCGCCGCACACCGGCCGACGCAGATCACCGACTCCTGGCTCGGACAGGAGGCGACCCGCGCGAACCTGGCCCGCAACGGCGTCGAGCCGGGCGCGGCGCGGCTGCTCACCACGCAGGATCCCCCGCCGGACCGGATCGACGTCCTGCTCGTCCGCGTACCGAAGAGCCTGGCGCTGCTGGAGGACCAGCTGCTGCGGCTGGCGCCGGCGGTGCACGAGGACACGGTCGTCGTCGGCGCCGGCATGGTGAAGGAGATCCACACCTCGACGCTGGACCTCTTCGAGCGGATCCTCGGCCCGACCAGGACCTCGCTCGCCGAGAAGAAGGCCCGGCTGATCTTCTGCACGCCCGACCCCGGGCGGGAGCGGCCCGCGAACCCCTGGCCGTACCGCTACACGCTCCCCGACGGCATCGGCCCGGTGTCGGGCGCGACGGCCGTCAACCACGCCGGCGTCTTCTGCGCCGACCGCCTCGACATCGGCACCCGGTTCTTCCTGCGGCACCTGCCCGCCGGCAAGGACGGCGGACGGGTGGTGGACCTGGGCTGCGGCAACGGCGTCGTCGGTACGGCGATGGCGCTGGCCGACCCGCGCGCCGAGGTGCTGTTCGTGGACGAGTCGTTCCAGGCGGTGGCGTCCGCGCAGGCCACCTACCGGGAGAACGACGTGCCCGGACACGCCGAGTTCCGGGTCGGCGACGGCCTGTCGGGCATACCGGCCGACAGCGTCGACCTCGTGCTGAACAACCCGCCCTTCCACTCCCATCAGGCGACCACCGACGCCACGGCGTGGCGCATGTTCACCGGCGCCCGGCGCACCCTGCGCCGGGGCGGCGAACTGTGGGTGATCGGCAACCGCCACCTGGGTTACCACGTGAAACTGCGACGGCTGTTCGGCAACAGCGAAGTGGTCGCGTCGGACCCGAAGTTCGTGGTCCTGAAGGCCGTGAAGCGATAGCTCAGGACTCCCCGGGGGCCGGACCCAGCGCCTCGATGACGGACGCCACCGCTCGTGCCATCGCCTCCCGGCCCACCGTGAGGTAGCCGCGGGAGTCGACCGCTTCGGGGTGGGCGGTGAGGAATTCCCTGATCGCGCCGGTCATGGCGATGTTCAGGGCCGTTCCCACGTTGACCTTGGCGATGCCGCCCGTGACCGCCGCGGCGAGTTCGTGGTCGGGGAGGCCGGAGGAACCGTGCAGGACGAGGGGGACGTCCAGGGTGGCCGCCAGCCGTTCGAGGAGGGCGTGGTCGAGGGTGGCGGTGCGGGTGGTCATGGCGTGGGTGGTGCCGATGGCGACGGCCAGCGCGTCCACTCCGGAGTCGGCGACGAAGGCGCGGGCCCGGTCGGGGTCGGTACGGGCGCCGGGCGCGTGGGCGTCCGGCGCGGGCCGGCCGGCCTTGCCGCCGACCTCGCCCAACTCGGCCTCGATCCACAGTCCTTGGGAGTGTGCCCAGTCGACGGCGGCCCGGGTCCCGGCGAGGTTGTCGGCATAGGGCAGTCGGGCCGCGTCGTACATCACGGAGCCGAATCCGGCGTCCGGGGCCTGGCGCAGCAGGGCGTCGTTCTGGACGTGGTCGAGGTGCAGGGCGACGGGGACGGCGGCGCGTTCGGCGGCGGCGACGGCGGCGCGGGCGAGCGGGAGCAGCCGGCCGTGGCGGAACTTCACGGCGTTCTCGCTGACCTGGAGGACGACGGGGGCGTTCACCGACTCGGCGCCGGCGATGACGGCCTCGACGTGTTCGAGGGTGATGATGTTGAACGAGGCGACCGCTGAGCGGTGGGCGGCGGCGCGGGTGACGAGCTCGCCGGTGGTCGTGAGGGGCACGGTCCGTCCTTTCCGACGGGTCAGGGCGCGAGGACGACCGAGCGGGTGAGGTGGCGGGGCCGGTCGGGGTCCAGGCCGCGGGCCGCGGCGACGGCGACCGCGAGCCGCTGGACGCGGACGAGTTCGGCGAGCGGGTCGAGGGTGCCCTCGACCCACAGACCGCCGGTGTCCCGCACCTGCCGGGCCAGACCTTCCGGGGCGTCGCCGAACATCCAGGTCGCGGTGGTGGAGGTGGTGATGCTGATGGGTCCGTGCCGGTACTCCATCGCCGGGTAGGCCTCCGTCCAGGCGAGGGCCGCCTCGCGCATCTTCAGTCCGGCCTCGTTGGCCAGACCGACGGTCCAGCCGCGGCCGAGGAAGGTGAACTGGGCGCGTCCCACGAGCCCTTCGGGGAGCGGATCACGAAGGGCCGTACGCCCGTCCTCGACGACCGCTTCGGTGTGCACGCCCAGGTGGGTGCGGAGCAGGGTGAGGGCCGTGGTGGCGAACCGGGTCTGGACGACGGAGCGTTCGTCCGCGTAGTCGAGGACGACCGTCTCGTCGGCGAGTGACATCACGGGGGCGGCCGGATCGGCGGTGACCGCGGTGGTGCGGGTGCCTCCCTTCAACCGGCCCAGCAGATCGAGGACTTCGGTGGTGGTTCCGGAGCGGGTGAGGGCGACGACATGGTCGTAGACCCGGTGCCGCGGGAACTCCGAGGCGGCGAAGGCGTCGGTCTCGCCCTGGCCCGCTCCCTCGCGCAGGGCCGCGACCGCCTGCGCCATGAAGTACGACGTCCCGCAGCCGACCACCGCGACCCGCTCCCCCGGTACCGGGAGGACCGGGGCGTGGGACGCGGCCTGCCCGGCGGCGCGGCTCCAGCACCCGGGCTGGCTGCTGAGTTCGTCCTCGACATGGGTCATGCCGCACCCCCGAAGGCTTGGTGATTGTTCTTGCAACATTGAGCGAGGTTTCGAGCAAAATCAAGCATTCGACCGAAGGCCGGGTGCGTTAGGGTCGCCGGAGACCGAGGAAGACGACGCGGGAGGGCCGATGTCGCGGGACGCCCGCTGGAAGGCGCTGCTGGAGCTGCTCGTCGAGCGCGGCCGGCTGGACGTCGAGGAGGCGGCCGGCGAGCTGGCGGTGTCGGCCGCGACGATCCGGCGCGACTTCGACCGGCTCGCCGAACAGCAGATGCTGGTGCGCACCCGTGGCGGCGCGGTGGTGCACGGGGTGTCGTACGAGCTTCCGCTGCGTTACAAGACCGCGCGGCACGCCTCCGAGAAGCAGCGCGTCGCGAAGGCGGTGGCGGGTCTCCTCGCGCCGGGCGAGGCGGTCGGGCTGACCGGTGGTACGACCACCACGGAGGTGGCGCGGGCGCTGGCCGTACGCGGAGACCTCGCCTCGGGGTCGCCCGCGCTGACCGTGGTGACGAACGCGCTCAACATCGCCAACGAGCTGGTCGTACGCCCGCAGTTCAAGATCGTGCTGACCGGCGGGGTGGCGCGGGCCCAGTCGTACGAGCTGGTCGGGCCGCTCGCGGACGGGGTGCTGGGACAGATCACCCTCGACGTGGCGGTGCTCGGTGTCGTCGCCTTCGACGCCGTGCACGGGGCGGCGGCCCATGACGAGGCGGAGGCGGCGGTCAACCGGCTGCTGTGCGAGCGGGCCGAGCGGGTGATCGTGGCCGCCGACTCCAGCAAACTGGGCCGGCGGGCGTTCGCCCGGATCTGCGCGGCCGAATCGGTGGACACCCTGGTCACGGACTCAGGAGCGGACGCCGGGACGGTACGCCGCTTCGAGGAGGCGGGACTGCGGGTCGTGGTGACCTGAGCCGGTCCGGCCGGGGCTGCCTAAGCTGGCACATGAGCATGGCGTGCCGGCCCAGGGAGGCTGTGATGGACGGGACGACCAAGGAACGGGACGGGTACGGGCCGCGCCGGTACGTGCCGATCGCCGACCACGGGCTGATCGGCGATCTGCGCAGTGTGGCGCTGGTGGGGACCGACGGCACCATCGACTGGTACTGCTGTCCGTCCTTCGACGCGCCGAGCGTGTTCGGGGCGATCCTGGACGCCGAGCGGGGCGGCTGCTTCGAGCTGGCGGCGGCCGTGCCGGCCCGCACCAAGCAGTTCTACTTCCCCGACACCAACGTTCTGATCACCCGGTTCTTCACCGAGGACGGGGTCGGTGAGGTGCAGGACTTCATGCCGGTCGGCGGCACCTCGGTCGAGGAGGCCCGGCACCGGCTGATCCGGCGGGTGCTGTGCGTACGCGGCTCCCTGCCGTTCCGGACGCTGGTGGCGCCGCGGTTCGAGTACGGTTCCCGGCCGCACACCGTGCGGCTGACCGGCGGTATCGCGGTCTTCGAATCCGAGGAGCTGTCCCTGGCGCTCACCTCGACCGTCCCGATGGAAATCGACGGGCCGGATCTGCGGGCCGAGTTCAAACTGGCCGAGGGGGAGACGGCGGTGTTCGCCCTGGACCGGATCGGCCCGGAGGTGACTCCGAGCCGCTGCGAGTGCGGGGAGGCGGAGCGGCAGTTCGGTGCGACGGTGGCGTACTGGAGGCACTGGCTGTCCTCCTCGCGGTACCGGGGCCGCTGGCGGGAGATGGTGCACCGCAGCGCCCTCACCCTGAAGCTGCTCACCTACGCGCCGACCGGGGCGATCGTGGCGGCGCCGACGACCAGCCTGCCCGAGGAGCTCGGCGGGGAACGCAACTGGGACTACCGGTACGTGTGGGTGCGCGACGCGGCGTTCTGCGTGTACGCGCTGCTGCGGCTGGGCTTCACCGAGGAGGCCGAGGCGTTCATGGGGTTCGTCTCCCGGCACATCAGTCCGGGCGACCGCAAGGCCTCCGGCCCGCTGCAGATCATGTACGGCATCGACGGCCGTACCGACCTCCCCGAACGCGAACTCGGCCATCTGGAGGGCCACCACGGCTCGGCACCGGTCCGCGTCGGCAACGCGGCGGCCGACCAGCTGCAACTGGACGTCTACGGAGCGCTGATCGACTCCATCTACCTCTACGACAAGTGGGCCGAGCCCATCTCCAGCGAGCAGTGGGACCATGTGACGGCGCTGGTGGACTGGGTGTGCGCGCACTGGGACCAGCCCGACGAGGGCATCTGGGAGACGCGCGGCGGGCGGAAGAACTTCCTGTACTCGCGCCTGATGTGCTGGGTGGCGATCGAGCGCGCCATCCGCATGGCCAACCGGCGGGGTCTGCCCGCCGATCTTCCCCGCTGGCAGGCGAGCCGGGACACCATCTACCGGCGGATCATGAGCCGCGGCTGGTCGACGTCGCGCCGGGCCTTCGTGCAGCAGGAGGGCGAGGAGGTGCTGGACGCGGCGATCCTGATGATGCCGCTGTCGAAGTTCATCGCGCCGACCGACCCGAAGTGGCTGTCGACACTCGACTCCCTCACCGAGGACCTGGTGTCCGACTCGCTGGTCTACCGCTACGACCCGCTGGCGAGCCCCGACGGACTGCGTGGTGACGAGGGCACGTTCTCCATCTGCTCGTTCTGGTACGTCGAGGCGCTGACCCGCGCCGGGCGGCTCGACGAGGCGTCCCTCGCCTTCGAGAAGATGCTGACGTACGGCAACCATCTCGGCCTGTACGCCGAGGAGATCAGCCACACCGGGGAGCAACAGGGCAACTTCCCGCAGGCGTTCACCCATCTCGCCCTGATCAGTGCCGCGTTCAATCTGGACCGTGCCCTGGGCTGAGGCTCAGTGGCCGTGGCCGTCGGAGTGCTCCGGTGCCGGGGTGCCCGTCTCCGCCGCCGCCCCGGCGTGAACGGTGAACGCGGCGGTACGGACGACGCCGTCGTGCTTGAAGTCCAGGAACAGCCGGTAGCTGCCGCTGCTGGGCGCCGTGGCCGTGAAGGAGACCGCCGGACCGGACTCGGTCTTCCCGTCGCCGGGTTCGCCGCCCGGGTGGACGTGCAGATAGGCGAGGTCTCCCGCGCGTAGGGCGACCAGGTGGCCGTAGGCGCCGAGATAGGGCTGGAGATCGGTGACCGGCTTCCCGTCCCGCGAGACGGACAGGCGCAGTTCGCCCGCCCTCCCGGGACGCAGGGCCCCGGTCAGCTCGACCTCGTAGCCGTCGACACGGGTCGTGCTGCCGGCCGGCGGCAGCTCCTGCGGCCGGTAGGGACCGGAGGCGGCGAGGTCCGCTCCGAGCGTGAGGTTGCGCGCGCCCTCGGCAGCCGGGGTGAAGTCGGCGAAGACCCGGTAGCCGCCGGCCCGGGGCAGGTCGACGGGGGTGGCCCAGGTGCCGTCGGCGGCACGGGTGGGATGCAGATGCCGGTAGGTGAGCAGGTCGCGCGAGGCGACGATGAGGTGGAGCTCCTTGTCGTGCTCGCGGCGGTACTCGGTGACGGCCCGGCCCTGGTCGTCCCGGACGGTGAAGCGCAGCTCGGTGCGGTGCCCGGCGGCGCCGCGCGGGGTCCGCAGATCGAGCCGGTAGCCGCTCTCGGAGATCTGGAGCCCCCCGGCCGGCGGCGTGTCGTGTCCCGCCCGGCCGTCCGTCCCCCTCGCGGGCGGGGCGTGCTGCTCGTCGTGCGCCGGCGCCCGGTCCGCGACAACCGGATCGAGACCCTCCCCGACGCCGTAGGCGGTGCCGAAGGTGGCGGCCAGGGCGGCGGCGAACGCGGTGATCCTCAGTCCGGTGTTCATGACCGTCTCTCCTCGGAAAAAGGGGGTCGACGACTCACCAGGAGCCGTTCGATACAGCTCACCATACCCCCATGGGGTATGGAGTCAACTCATCGGACCCTTGCATCGCATACCGGCGGGGGGTATAGATGGAGATCGCCCGTCGGATACCCCCGCCCCGTATCCAACCATCCGACTGTTCCAGGAGCACCCATGACCGTCCGTACCGGAGGACTTCGCAGGCGTCCCCGGCCTCGGTGTCCAGGGCGTCGTCGACGGACACGCGGTCCTCGTCGGCCGGGACCGGCTGCTGCGGGAGTGGCCCCTGGAGCTGCCCGAGGACCCGGCCCGGGCCAGGAAGCGGGCGGAGGCGGCCGGACGCACCGCGGTCCTGGCCGCGTGGGACGGCGCGGCGCGCGCCGTACCGGAGATCGCCGACGCCGTGAAGGGAACGAGCCCCGAGGCGATCCGCCGGCTCCGCGCGCTCGGTCTGCGGCCCATCCTCTTGCCCGGGGACAACGAGGCGGTGGCCCGGGCCGTCGCCCGCGAGGTCGGCATCGAGGACGTCATCGCCGGGGTGCTGCCTCAGGACGAGGTGGACGTCGTCAAGCGGCTCCAGGCGGAGGGCCGTTCGGTCGCCATGGTCGGCGACGGGGTCAACGACGCGGCGGCGCTCGCCCAGGCCGATCTGGGCCTGGCCATGGGCACCGGCACGGATGCCGCGATCGAGGCCGGCGACCTCACCCTCGTCCGGGGGGGGGACCTGCGTGCCGCCCCGGACGCCGTCCGGCTCACCCGCCGCACCCTGGGCACCATCCGGTCCAACCTGCTCTGGGCCTTCGCCTACGACGTCGCCGCCCTGCCGCTCGCCGCGGCCGGACTGCTCAACCCGATGCTCGCCGGAGCGGCCATGGCCTTCTCCTCGGTCTTCGGTCTTCGTGGTCGGCAACTCGCTGCGTCTGCGCACCTTCCGGGCCGACTGACCGGGGTGGGCGAGCCCATGCGGATGGATCATGCGTACCGTGGGCACCTGGTGATTCGTCCACCATGCCACCGCGGGAGAGACAGATGAGCGAGCCGCCCACCACCGACCACCAGGACGTCACCCGTCCGCTCACCGAGCCCGTACCGCCCGCCGACGGACTGCGCAGGGTCGCCGCCGCGGTCCTCGGCGACCTCAGAGCCGTGGACGGCGCCCTGTACGCGGCGGTCGCCGCCACGCCGACGCCGACGCTCGACCGGGCGCTGCGCAGACTGTCCCACACGGCCGACCACTCCAAGATCTCGTTCGCCATCGCCGGGGTCCTCGCACTGAGCGGGGCACGGCCGCGGCGGGCGGCGCTGGCGGGGGTGGGGGCGGTCGCCGTGGCGTCGGCGTCGGCGAATCTGCTGGGGAAGCGGCTGGTGCGCAGGGCGCGGCCGGACCGGGAGGCCGCGCGGGTGACCGTGGACCGGCATGTGCCCATGCCGACGTCGGCGTCGTTCCCTTCGGGGCACACGGCGTCGGCGGTGGCGTTCGCCACGGCGGTCGGGACGGTGTTGCCCGCGGCGTCCGTGCCGTTGGGGGCGCTGGCATGTGCGGTGGGGTACTCACGGGTGCACACGGGTGTGCACTATCCGGGTGATGTGGCTGCCGGGGCCATTCTCGGCATCGCCAGCGCGGCCACCGCGCTGGCCGTGGGGGCGGCCCGTCTTCCGGCGTCGTACGCCCCGCAGCGGATGCGGCTCCTGCGGCGGCCGTGACCCGCGGACGCGGGTGACGGGGGCGGTGCGCCGTCCTGTCGGCCGCGTTCCCGCGCCCGCGGGCTCAGCCCGAACGAGCGACGACCTGTCCGACGACGGAGCAGCGTCTCCCGCACCGAGGACAGGTCGCCTCGCCGAAGGCATGGGTCAGGGCACGCGCCACGTCCTCGTGGCCGTCCGCCAGGGCCAGCCCGTGGAGGCGGCGGCCGAGGCCGTCGAGGGCACCGGGGGCGGCCGGGTGGAGAGGGAGGATCTCGACACCGTCGGAGAGGGCGTGGTCCTCCGACGTGCTGAAGAAGCCCCGCTCGCCGATGACCACCCACAGCACCGCGGAGCAGTCCTCATCAGGGCATTCGAGTTCGTACTCCTCACTGACGAGGCCCCAGATCAGCTCCTCCCCCCAGGAGATGTCGCCTTCCAGGTTCAGGACCGCTTCGAGCAGGTGGCAGTAGCCGTCCCGGTCCCTGGTGACCCGACGCCACCGATGGGCGGCGGCCAGCAGGCGCGCGACCTCGGATGCCCGGCGGTCCCGCAGCTCCCGGGTCTCGTACCGCTGATCGGCCTGTACCAGGAGGGCACCGGCCAGGTGGAGGGCCGAAGCGGCCGTGGCGGCGTCGTCCCCCTCCGCCATGTCCGCCAGCGCGGGCAGCACCAGCGGATGGGACGCTTCGAGCGAACCGTTGTGATACAGCTCCGTCCAGAGGTCGCTCCAGACCTGACGGTCCCGGCCGGAGGCGGCACGTTCCAGCAAGGCGGCCGGCCGGCCGGAATCGGCTTCGCCCACGGGAACGACCGGGGAACTGCTCGTCACCCGCGACATCCAAGCAGACTCCGGCGGGCCGATGACACCGGGAGGGTTCCGGCGACGGCCGTGGGGGCGGCGGGTTCACCCGTCCCCGTACGGCACGGTGCCTCCCGGCAGCGCGTACTCGTCCCGTCGCCCGCACATCCCGTACCCACCACGCCGGCTGGGCTCCGCCTCGTACGCCGTCGCCCCGGCCAGGTGGGCGGGGTCACCGCCCGCCAGCGCGTCCAACTGCGCACCCGTACGTTCCGCGGCCGCCAGCGCACCCGCCCGCCACAACTCACGCCACTCCGGCACCCGTTCCCGCACCAACAGCGCGGCCGTCCGCAGGAACTCCCGGTACGGCCCGTCGTCGCCGGCGGAGAGCGCCTCACGCAGCACGAGGTACCCCTCGACCGCGAGGTCCCGCCGCCGCCGCGCCGCAGCCTCCACCCGCGTGCCCGTACCGGCCGGGAGCGTCGCGGCGTCCGCGTACCGTCCGGGGTCGGCCAGCACCTCCGGCGGGAAGGTGAACACGGCGTCCCCGGCCTCCGGCAGCCCGCTGTTCTGCATCAGCACCGTGACCCGCAGACCACCGCCCTGCACCATCCGGTGCACGGTCCCCGGCGTGAACCAGGCCACCGTGCCCGGCCGCAGCGGGATGTCCCGGTACCCGTCGGAACTCAGGGTCTGCACGGCCCCCCGGCCACCGGTCACGACGTACGCCTCCGTGCACACCAGATGCAGATGCGGACTGCCGCCGCACGCCCCGTCGGCGGCCTCCCAGTCGTAGGCGTCGAGATGCGAGAGACCGACCGCGCCGGGAAGCGGAGCGGGCCCGCTCACCACGGCAGACCGTCCAGGTGCGCCTCCACCCGCTCCCGGTCCCACACCCCGTCCGCGACCACGATGCGGTACCGGTACGCGAACGACTCGCCCGGCGGCAGCGCGAACTCCTCGAAGAACGCCCACGAGAACGCGACCGACGGTATGGGCTGCGAACGCACGAACCAGTGCGACGGGTGGACGGCGCTCCCGTCGAGGTTCTCCGGCGCGTGTGCGAAGACGAGCGTGGAGTGACCGTCGTGCTCGTCGTGTTCGGCACTGAACGAGAGCCATGGTCCCTGCGTGCCCATGAGTTTCCCGGCCTCCGCACCGGCGCCCGTGCCGACGTCCGGCACGAGGACCGTGCCACCCGTGAAGTCGCGCGGCCCGCGCCACTGCAGCCCGGTGTAGCCGGCCATCTCACGGCCGGCGGTGGTGGGTGAACCGAACTCCAGCGCCACGTCACGCAGGTTCGTGAGCCGGATCGACCAGTCCAGCGCCCAGGCACCGGCCTCCTCGTCGACCGAGTGGACGCTCAGTCCGCGCTCCTCGCGGGCCCACTCGGCACCGCCGTTCTCCACCCACGTCAGGTCCTCGGCGCAGTCGAACCTGTCGCCCTCGGCCTCGAAGGCGGAGAACCCGTCGTGCCGCATCGACCCGATGCGCTCGGGCAGCGGCAGATAACCCCGCCCGTGCACGTACGAGTTGCCGCCCCAGAAGTTCCGTCCCGACAGGTGGCTGGCCGTCATCTGCAGCCCTTTGTGCCAGCGGTGGTCGTTCGGCCGGTATCCGGTGACCGTACGCCCGCCCAGCGTCCGCACCGGATGGGCGTACGGCTTCCGGGACTCGAACGCCTCGGGATCGGGCCGGTAGACGTACCGCAGGATCTCCGTGCCCCCGGCGGCCACCACCACGGCCTCGCCGATCTCATGAGTGACGCGGATGCTCATCGGCGCTCCTCGGGTGCCCAGTCGGAGTGACCACCGTGCATGGCCGCATGGAACGGATCACCAGGGCCGATCTCCCCGGCCCGCACCGGCAGCCCGGTGAACGCGGCCTTGTACAGGGCGGCGGCGAACTCGAGGGTGCTCCGCGCCTCCGGCCCGCTCCCGGGCGGTCGCGTACCGGCGTCGTAGGCGTCGAGGAGGGTGCCCAGCTGCGCCGTGTGCGAACTGGGCACGTCCTGCGCGGGCGTACGCCAGGCGGCGGCACGCTCGGCGGGGACGTGCCGGGCCGGGGTGTAGCTCCAGTCGTCGTTGACATGCCCGTACAGGTGGGTGAGTTCGACCGTCGCGTCCGCGCAGTCGATGCGGATCCGGCTCATCTCGTCGGGCGAGAGCACGCTGTTGACGACGGTCGCGAGCGCGCCGTCGCGGAAGCGGACCAGGGCGGTGGAGACGTCCTCGCTCTCGGTGTCGTGGACGAGGCGCGCCGCCATCGCCCGTACCTCCTCCCACTCCCCGAGCAGGTGCAGCAGCAGGTCGAACTGGTGGATGCCGTGCCCCATCGTCGGCCCGCCGCCCTCGGTGGCCCAGCGTCCGCGCCAGGGCACGGAGTAGTACGCGGCGTCCCGGTGCCAGGTGGTCTGGCAGTGCGCGACCAGCGGGGCGCCCAGCTCACCGCTGCGGATCAGCTCACGTGCGTGGGCGGCACCGGAGCCGTAGCGGTGCTGGAAGATCACGGAAGCGTACGCCCCCGAGGCCTCCTCGGCGGCCGCGATGTCGTCGTACTCGGCGAGCGACAGGCACAGCGGTTTCTCGCACAGCACCCAGGCACCGGCCTTGAGGGCGGCCACCGTCTGCTCCCGGTGGAGCGACGGCGGAGTCCCGATCAGCACCAGGTCCGGCCGTACGGCGTCCAGCATCGCGCTCATCGAGGTGAACCCGGCCACCTGCTCCCCGGCGGACGCGCGGAAGGCGTCGAGACGGCCCTGGTCCACGTCGACGGCGGCGACCAGTTCGGTGCGGTCGGCGTGGGCGCGCAGCGCGGGCAGATGGCCGCCGCTGACGATGGCGCCGGTGCCGACGACGGCGACACGGCGGCGGACGGGGGACAAGGACATGCGGCGCTCCTCGGAACGACGACGAAGGCAGACCGGAAGGCTAGAAAGCGCTTTCCCTCATGGTCGACCCTAGGCCCGCCCGCAGGCGGGAACAACCCCGTGCCCCGTAATTCGAGATCACCCGAGCCGAAACTCCTGCGCCCGCACCCCGGCCGCGACCCCTACGCCCGCACCCCGCCGCCCCCCGACCGCAGCCCCCCGCCCCGCCCCAGGAACCGGTACCGCCGCTCGGGCCGCCCCGCCGCCCCGTACCGCAGCGACACCTCCACGGTGCCCACGGTGTGGAAGTGCTCCAGATACCGGCGGGCGCTGACCCGCGAGACCCCGGTCAGAGCCGCGCACTCGGTGGCCGACAGGGTGCCGTCGGTCTCGCGCAGGGTGCGCTCGACCAGCCCGGCGGTCTCCGCGCTCATGCCCTTGGGCAGCGCCGGGGACACCGGCCCCGCCACCCCGGCCAGTACCCGGTCGACGTCCGCCTGACCGCGGACCACCGTGTCGAGCAGCCGGCCGCGTCGGCCGGCGTAACGCTCCAGGCGCCCCCGCAGGTCCTCGAAGTCGAACGGCTTGAGCAGATAGTCGACGACCCCGTGCCGGACCGCGCCGCGCACCGCGTCCGCCTCCCGGGCGGCGCTGATGACCATCACATCGCAGTCGTGCCCGGCGGTACGCAGCCGGGGAATGACATCGAGACCGAAGAGATCGGGCAGATACAGATCGAGCAGCACCAGATCAGGACGGAGTTCGTCCACGGCGGCGATCGCCTGCTCACCGGTCCCGGCGACACCGACGACCCGGAACACGTCGAGGCGCTCGACGTAGGCGCGGTGCACCCGGGCCACCCGGAAGTCGTCGTCGACCACGAGCACGTCGATCGCGTCGGCGGTCGCGGACGTGGGCTGCTCGCCGCGCGTGCTGATCATCGGTTCTGCTCCTTCCGCCACCGCGTCGGTGAGGTGGCCGGCGGTCGTGCGGGCGGACCGTTCGCCTCCGGCCGGGTGCGCGACGCAGCGTCCCACGCGGGCGCCGGAACCGCCCATCATGGCCCTCACCTGCGGCCGGGGAAAGAGACGTGCACCACTGGCGCACCCGCGCTGACGCAATGACCACAACCTCCATTGGTTCCGCAAGCGCGACAGCCCGACGGCGCGCGGGCACCATGTGGCCCGCGTCACCCTCCCCCCACAGGGCCTGGCGTGATCCCAGACGACCGACCGACAGGTGGTGGCACTCGTGCGCCTGCGCACACCCCTCGCCCTGCTCGGGGCCGCCGTGCTCCTGCTCGTGGGCCCCCCGCTGCTCACGACCGGCAGCGGCACCGAGACCGGCACGCAGATCCCGGGCCTGCGCTTCATGGTTCCCAACTCGCCCGGCGGCGGCTACGACATCACGGCCCGTACGGCCGCGAAGAACGCCGAGGACGCCGGACTCACCCACACCATCGAGGTGTTCAACCTGCCCGGCGCCGGCGGCACCGTGGGCCTGAGCCGGCTGGTGAGCGAGCACGGCAACGGCAAGCTCGCCATGTCGATGGGCCTGGGCGTGGTCGGCGCCGTCCGCTCCAACGACGCGCCGAAGACCCTCGCGGACACCACCCCGATCGCCCGGCTCACCGAGGAGCAGGACGTCGTCGTGGTCGCCAAGGACTCCCCGTACAGGACGATCGACGATCTGATCGGCGCCTGGAAGGAGAACCCCGGCAAGCTCCCGGTGGGTGGCGGGTCCTCCCCCGGCGGGCCCGACCATCTCGCGCCGATGCTGATGGCGCGGGCCGCCGGGATCCCGCCGAAGCAGGTCAACTACATCCCCTTCGACGGCGGCGGCGAACTGCTCGCCTCGATCCTCGGCAACAAGGTCGCCTTCGGCGTCTCCGGTGTCGGTGAGTACCTCGACCAGATCAAGTCCGGTGAGCTGCGCCTGCTCGCGGTCACCGGCCCGGAGCGGGTCGCCGGCCTCGACTCGCCCACGCTCAAGGAGGCGGGCTACGACGTGAGTTTCACCAACTGGCGCGGCATCGTCGCCCCGCCCGGCCTCACCGACGCCGAGCGCGGCAAGCTCGTACGCCTGGTGCGGGAGCTGCACGACTCGGACGAGTGGCGGAAGTCGATGAAGCGCAACGGGTGGGACGACGCCTTCCTGACCGGCGAGAGGTTCGGCGCGTTCCTGGACGCCGAGGACAAGCGCGTGGTCTCGGTGCTGAAGGAGCTCGGACTGTGACGACACCGACCACCGACACGACCCCACCGCCCGCCGCCGAACGGCGCTCCTGGCTCCGCGACCACTCCGAACTCGGCGTCTGCGCCCTGCTCCTGGCCCTCGGCGTGCTCGTCCTGACCGACGCCCTCACCATGGACGTCGACATCGCCCAGCGCGGGCCCGTCGGCCCGAGGACCGTGCCGATCGCAGTCGGCGTCGGTCTGCTCGTCGTCGCCGCCCTGCTCGCGGTGGACGTCCTCCGCGGCGGCCGGGGCCAGGCGGAGACCGGCGAGGACGTCGACCTGTCCGAACCCGCCGACTGGCGCACCGTGTCGCTGCTGACCGGGGTGTTCCTCGGCGCCGCCGTCCTCATCGAGCCGCTCGGCTTCCCCGTCGCGGGCGCGCTGCTCTTCTGGGGTGCGGCCTTCGCGCTCGGCAGCCGCAGACCCGACCGCGATCCGCTGATCGCGGCGGTGGTCTCCTTCGTCACCTACGCCGTGTTCGACAACCTGCTCGGAGTGCCGCTGCCCGGCGGTCCGCTGATGGGAGTGCTGTGACGTGAACGCCCTCAACTCCCTCATGGACGGCTTCGGTACGGCCCTCACCCCGCTCAACCTGCTCTGGGCCGCCGTGGGCGTGCTGCTCGGCACGGCGATCGGGGTGCTGCCCGGCATCGGCCCGGCGATGGCGGTGGCGCTGCTGCTGCCGGTGACGTACGGACTCGAGCCGACCGGCGCGTTCATCATGTTCGCGGGCATCTACTACGGCGCGATGTTCGGCGGTTCGACGACCTCGATCCTGCTGAACACACCCGGTGAGAGCGCCGCCGTGGTCGCGGCCATGGAGGGCAACCCCATGGCCAAGTCGGGACGCGGCGCACAGGCCCTCGCGGCCGCCGCCATCGGGCACTTCGCGGGCGGCATGGTGGGCACGATCCTGCTGGTGGTGCTCGCGCCGACGGTCGCGGACCTGGCGGTGGACATCGGCGCCCCGGACTACTTCGCCATCATGGTGCTGGCGTTCATCGCCGTGACGTCGGTGCTGGGTTCGTCCCGGATCCGGGGCCTGGCCTCGCTGCTGATCGGTCTGACGATCGGTCTGGTGGGCCTGGACCAGATGACCGGCCAGCAGCGGCTGACATTCGGTTCGCTGCAACTCGCCGACGGCGTCGACGTGGTGATCGTCGCGGTGGGCCTGTTCGCCATCGGTGAGGCGCTGTGGGTCGCGGCGCATCTGCGGCGCCGGCCGCCGGACCCCATTCCGGTGGGCCGGCCGTGGCTGGGCCGCGCCGATGTGCGGCGCACCTGGAAGTCCTGGGCGCGCGGCCCGTTCATCGGCTTCCCCTTCGGCGCGATCCCGGCGGGCGGCGCGGAGATCCCGACCTTCCTGTCGTACGTCACGGAGAAGCGGCTCTCGAAGCACAAGGACGAGTGGGGCAAGGGCGCCATCGAGGGTGTCGCGGGACCGGAGTCGGCGGCGTCGGCCTCGGCGGCGGGCACGCTGGTGTCCATGCTGACCCTGGGCCTGCCGACCACGGCGGTCGCGGCGGTGATGCTGGCCGCGTTCCAGCAGTACGGCATCCAGCCGGGCCCGCTGCTCTTCGAACGCGAACCGGACCTGGTGTGGGGCCTGATCGCCTCGCTGTTCGTCGGCATGGTGCTGCTGCTCGCCCTCAACCTGCCGCTGGCCCCGGTGTGGGCGAAGCTGCTGCGCATCCCGCGGCCGTACCTCTACGCCGGGATCATGTTCTTCGCGGCGGTGGGCGCGTACGCGGTCGGCGGCGAGGTGATCGACCTGGTGATCCTGCTGATCATCGGTCTGATCGGCTTCGGCATGCGGCGGTACGGACTGCCGGTGCTGCCCGCCGTCATCGGCGTCATCCTCGGCCCGGCCGCCGAACAGCAGCTGCGCCGCGCCCTGCAGATCAGCGACGGCAGCGTCACGGGTCTGGTCGATACGCCGTTCTCGGTGATTGTTTACGCGGTCGTCGTGCTGCTGCTGGCCTGGCCGCTGGTGCGCAAGGCGCTGCCCCGGAAGGGCGCCGGGACCTGATCGAACGCGGGATTCGCCGGTCGGGGCGCGGCACACGAGGCCGCGTCCCGGCGGCGTACGGACACCGCGGCGCCGGGACCGCAATCACGTCCGGCCCCTTGACGCGTCAATGACAACAGTGGGTTGATGTCCGACATGGGAGCGCTCCCACCTCATTCAAGGGAAGGGGAAACCATGCGCGACACCCGCCTCCTGCGCTTACGCACGCTTCCGCTCCTCGGCCTGCTGGCCGCCCTGCTCCTCCCCCTCGGACCGACCGTCGCGCCGAGCGCGGCGGCCTCGCCTGCGGCGGCCGGCCCGGTGCGCGTCATGCCGCTGGGCGACTCCATCACCGGGTCACCGGGCTGCTGGCGGGCCCTGCTGTGGAACCGGTTGCTGGACGCCGGGCACACGGACATCGACTTCGTCGGCACGCTGCCCGCACAGGGTTGCGGCGCGGCGCACGACGGGGACAACGAAGGACACGGCGGCGAACTGGTCACCAACGTGGCGGACCAGAACCTGCTTCCCGCACGACTGGCGGCGACGCTGCCGGACATCGTTGTCATGCACTTCGGCACGAACGACGTCTGGAGCGGTGTCTCCCCCGACCGCATCCTCGCCGCCTACACCGAGCTCGTGGGGCAGATGCGGGAGTCCAACCCGGACATGCGGGTCCTCGTCGCACAGATCATCCCCATGAACCCCGGTACCTGTGCCGCGTGCGCCCAGCGCGTGGTCGACTTCAACGCCCGGATCCCCGCGTGGGCCGCGGCGACGGGCACCGACCGCTCCCCGGTGACCGTGGTCGACCAGTGGACGGGCTTCGACACGGCCACCGACACCTACGACGGCGTCCACCCGAACGACGCCGGCAACGAGAAGATCGCCGCGCGCTGGTTCCCGGCCCTGGCCGCGTTCCTGGAGGCGGGCGTCCCCGGCGACCCGGACGATCCCGACGACCCGGGTGAGCCCGGCGACGCCACCTGCACCGCGTCCTTCCGGGCGGTCTCCACCTGGCAGGGCGGCTACCAGGCCGAGGTGACGGTACGCAACACCTCCGCCGCCCCCGTCACGGGCTGGCGGGTGACGGTCGTACCGGCCGACGGCGCCCGGGTCGGCCAGGTCTGGAACGGCACCCTCGGCACGGCCGCCGACGGCACGGCCACCGTCACCAACGCGAGCTGGAACGGGACCCTCGCCCCCGATGCGAGCGCCGCCTTCGGCCTCATCGCCACCGCTGCGGCGACCTCCTCCGCCCCGACGGCGACCGTCGACTGCACGGCCACGTCCTGACGCGCGGCACACCCCGCCGCACGCCTCCCTGCCGCACGACGCCCAATCGGCGAGGTCACCCCGTCACGTACGGCACGGACCCGACGCACCCTCGCTCCTCACGCACTCCACGAACCGACGCCCGGCACGGACCAGCCACCCGCACCCACTGGAGCCACCATGAGACCCCGTACGCCCGCCTCCCCACGAGCCGTCGGCCTTCTCGCCGCCCTCCTGGGACTCCTGCTCCCGTTCCTCGCCTTCACCACTCCGGCGCACGCGGCGCCCACCGGCTTCCGCGTCGAGAACGGCCGGCTCCTCGAAGCGTCCGGGAACGACTTCGTGATGCGCGGTGTCAACCACGCGCACACCTGGTACGCCGACCGGATCAGCTCGCTGGGGCACATCAAGGCCAAGGGCGCCAACACCGTGCGCGTCGTCCTCTCCAGCGGTGACCGCTGGACCCGCAACGACGCGGCCGACGTGGCGAACGTCGTCGCGCAGTGCAAGCAGAACCGGCTGATCTGCGTCCTGGAGGTGCACGACACCACCGGCTACGGCGAGCAGAGCGGAGCGGTCACCCTCTCCCGCGCCGCCGACTACTGGATCAGCGTCCAGAGCGCCCTGGCCGGCCAGGAGGACCACGTCATCGTCAACATCGGCAACGAGCCGTACGGCAACACCGGCTACACGGCCTGGACGGCCGACACCAAGGCCGCGATCCAGAAGCTGCGCGACGCCGGGTTCGACCACACGCTCATGGTCGACGCCCCCAACTGGGGCCAGGACTGGGCGTTCACCATGCGCGACAACGCCGCCTCGGTCTTCGCCGCCGACCCGGACGCCAACACCGTGTTCTCCATCCACATGTACGGCGTCTTCGACACCGCCGCCGAGATCAGCGACTATCTGGGCCGCTTCGTCTCGGCGAAACTCCCCATCGTGGTGGGCGAGTTCGGACACAACCACTCCGACGGCGACCCCGACGAGGACACCATCCTGGCCGTCACCCGGCAGCTCGGCCTCGGCTACCTCGGCTGGTCCTGGAGCGGCAACGGCGGCGGTGTCGAGTACCTCGACATGGTCACGAGCTTCGACCCCGACCAGCTGACCAGCTGGGGTGAGCGCCTCTTCAACGGCGCCAACGGCATCGCCGCCACGTCGAAGGAGGCCGCGGTCTACGGGTCCGGCTCCGGCGGCGACACCACGGCCCCGACCACTCCCGGCACCCCGAGCACCTCGGCGGTTACCGCCTCGTCCGCGACCCTCACCTGGGGCGCCGCCACCGACGCGAACGGGGTCACGGGCTACGACGTCGTGCGGATCAGCGGCGGTGCGGAGAGCGTCGTCACCACGACGGCCGGCACCTCCGCCACCGTCACCGGACTCACCCCGGACACCGCCTACACCTTCGCCGTCTACGCCCGGGACGCCGCCGGCAACCGCTCGCAGCGCTCCGCCACGGTGGCCGTCACCACGTCCTCCGGCGGCACGACGGGGGCCTGTGAGATCGGCTACCGGGTGACGAGCGAGTGGCCCGGCGGGTTCCAGGGCGAGGTCACCGTCCGCAACACGGGCGGCTCGGCGGTGAACGGCTGGACGCTGACCTGGGACTTCCCCGCCGACCAGCGCATCACCAACATGTGGGGCGGTACGCCGACGCAGAGCGGTTCCGAGGTCAGCGTCACCTCCGCCTCGTACACCGCGTCGATCCCCGCGTCCGGCTCGGTCGGTCTCGGCTTCACGGCCTCGCGGACCGGTGCGAACCCCAGCCCCACGGCGTTCAGCCTCAACGGCGCGGACTGCTCCGTGGCCTGACGGGCCGCTGCCCGGAAGGCGCCTCCCCCTTCCGGGCAGCCGGCCGTCCCGGCCGGCTCAGACGAGGTGGGCGAAGACCACCAGGTTCTCGGTGTAGTCCTTGGCGGCATGGTCGTAGTCCCCGGCGCAGGTGATGAGCCGCACCTGGGCGTCGGGGGTGTCGGCGTACACGCGTTCGTCGGGGAAGTCGTCCTTCTCGAAGGACTCCGCCTCGTCCACCACGAACGTCGCCTTGCTGCCGTCGGCGCGCAGCACCCGGAAGCGGTCGCCCTTCTCGAGTTCGCCGAGCCGTGCGAACACGGCCGGGGACGTCGCCGTGTCCACGTGCCCGGCGATGATCGCCGCACCGCGTTCGCCCGGGGAGACTCCCTTGGCGTACCAGCCGACCAGGTTCGTGTTGTGGGGCGGCGGCGGCTCGAGCCGGCCCTTGCTGCCGATGGCGAGGTCGGTGAAGGGGGCGTCGACGTCGATGGTGGGGATGAGCAGCCGGGTCGGTTCGGACCGCGGCAGATGCCTGGTCGCCGGTTCACGGATGGCGGGCTCGCCGGCGGCCGGGGCGCTCGCGGCGGGGTCGGACGGCGCGGCGGAGACCGCGGACGCCGCGCGCGGCCCGTGGGCGTCGTCGGGAGGGTCCTCCCCGCCGCCCATCAGCGTCGTGGCCAGCAGCAGGCCGGCTCCGCTCCAGAAGACCGCCGTCATGACGGCGCGCAGCCTCCGTCGCGTCGGCGACGTCTGATCGGTTTCGAGGGGGGAAGGGGGACTGGCCGGCATCGGGGGGACCACCTCATTCGGACACGGCACACGGACGAGCGAGCGGGGCCGTCATGACGCGCGAGGCACGTACGACGGCCCCGTTATGGCGCCGGGCATGGCTCAGGCCACGCTCCCTGCGACCTTCTTACGGCGCAGCGCGTAGGCGCCGGTGCCGAGGACCGCCAGTGCGGCCAGGCCACCCGCGGTGACACCGGGCTCGGCGAGTCCGCCGCCGCCGGTGTGCATTCCACCGCGCGGCTTCTCCTTGTCCCACTCCTTGTCCTGCTTGCCGCTGTAGGACTCCTCGCTCCCCGAGTCGTCCTTCTCCTTGTACGTCTCGGGGTCGTACTTCGGGTCCTTGGCGGTGCCCCAGTCCTCCTCGCCCGCGGCGGTCAGGGCCCCGCCGCCCGTGTGCACGCCGCCGTGCGGCTTGCCGTGCTCGCTCTCCTTGCCGTGCTCGCTCTCCTTGCCGTGCTCGCTCTCCTTGTCGTGCTTGCTCTCCTTGTCGTACTCCTTGCTGTAGGAAGACTTGTCGTGTCCCCCTTCGCCCGAGTGGTCGGCGTAGGCTGCGGGCGCGGCGAGGGCGAGGGCCGCCGTGGCCGTCGCGGTGGCGAGCACCATGCGGGCAGAGCGCATTTTGAGAGTCCTTCCACAGGAGGCCGGGCAGCTGACTCCTCGTCAGCACGGATGTCCCGCTCTCCGGCGTGATCCACGCTCAGCCATGACGCCCGGTCCCACCATCCGGGACGTTCACACGGGTTAACGTCCCACCCCTCCGGCGGCACACCGGCCGCGTCCGTCTCCCTTCCGGCCTCCCTTGCCCCGGGCCGCGGCGCCGCCTAGCCTGACTTTGTGCCGTTGATAAACAAAACCCGTTCGCACAGCGTGGTGCCGGGTACCGACCTCGTCCGCCTCCGTCTCGCCCTGACCGCCTTCTTCGCCCTCGACGGCTTCGTCTTCGCCGGCTGGGTGGTGCGCATCCCCGCCATCAAGGAACAGACCGGCGCCTCCGCGAGCACCCTCGGCCTGGCCCTGCTCGGCGTCTCCGCCGGGGCCGTGATCACCATGACGCTCACCGGCCACCTGTGCCGCCGGTACGGCAGCCATCCGGTCACCGTCGTCTGCGCGGTCCTGCTCTGCCTCAGCGTCGGGCTGCCCCCGCTGACCCGTTCCGCCCTCGCGCTCGGCGCCGTACTGCTGCTGTTCGGCGCGGCGTACGGCGGGATCAACGTCGCCTTCAACAGTGCCGCCGTCGATCTGGTGGCCGCGCTGGGACGGCCGATCATGCCCAGCTTCCACGCCGCGTTCAGCCTGGGCGGCATGATCGGCGCGGGGCTGGGCGCGCTGGTCGCCGGTTCGCTGTCGCCGACCCGGCATCTGTGGGGGCTCGCCGCCGTGGGGCTGCTCGTGACGGCCGTCGCGGGGCGGGCGCTGATGCGGTGCGAGCCGCTGACCCCGGCGGACGGGGGACGCGCCGAGCAGGCCGGCGCCCCGCGACGGCCGGACCGCCGCACCCGCGCGCTGGTGATCGTCTTCGGGCTCATCGCGTTGTGCACCGCGTACGGCGAAGGGGCGCTGGCCGACTGGGGCGCGCTCCATCTGGAGGAGGACCTCGGCGCCTCGCCGGGTGCCGCGGCCGTCGGGTACTCCTGTTTCGCGCTGGCCATGACGGTCGGGCGGCTCTCCGGAACGACGCTGCTGGAACGGCTGGGCCGGACCCGTACCGTCCTCGCGGGCGGTTCCACCGCGGCGGCCGGCATGCTGCTCGGCGCGCTCGCGCCGTCCCTGTGGGCGGCCCTGCTCGGGTACGCGGTCACCGGCCTCGGGCTCGCCAACCTGTTCCCCGTGGCCGTCGAGCGGGCGGGCGCGCTCGCGGGCCCCGGCGGGGTCGCCACCGCCTCCACCCTGGGCTACGGCGGCATGCTCCTCGGCCCGCCCGCGATCGGCTTCATGGCGGACTGGTTCAGCCTCCCGGCCGCGCTGACCAGCGTGGCGGTACTGGCGGCGGTGGCCACCGTCATCGGCTTCGCGACCCGCCACGTGCACGCGGACTGACTCCGTGCGGCCCCCGGCCGTCCGGGTGACGGTGGGGCGGGCCGGATCGAACCCGCGGTGCCGGGGTACCCGGGTGTCGACGCCCGCCGGTCCTTTCGCCGGCGGACGCCGACCGCACGACCGCCCCTCCACGGACATGGGAGAGACCGTGACCGAGCAGCAGAATCCCGTCGAGCAGCACCCGACCCCCGACTTCCCGTCCCAGGACCAGCCGCACCCCGGCTGGACCGGTCCCATGGATCCGCCGCCGGACCACGGGGAGGACTCCTACCGGGGCAGCGGCCGGCTGGCGGACCGCAAGGCCGTGATCACGGGCGGGGACTCGGGGATCGGCCGGGCGGTCGCCCTGGCGTTCGCCCGCGAGGGGGCCGACGTGCTCTTCACGCACCTGGACAGCGAGAAGGACGACGCCGCCGAGACCGCGCGGTGGGTGGAGGAGGCCGGCCGGCGGGCCGTGCCCGTCGCGTGCGACATCCGGGAGGAGGAGAACTGCCGGGCGCTGATCGACCGCGCGGTGTCGGAGTTCGGCCGGATCGACATCCTGGTGAACAACGCGGCGTACCAGATGTCGCAGCCCGACGGCATCGAGGCGATCTCCACCGAACAGTTCGACCGCGTGATGCGGACCAACCTGTACGGCATGTTCTGGCTGTGCAAACTGGCCGTGCCGCACATGCGGGAGGGTGCGAACATCATCAACTCGGCCTCCGTGCAGGCCTACAAACCCAGCCCGCACCTGCTGGACTACGCGACCACGAAGGGCGCCATCGTCACCTTCACCCAGGGGCTGGCGCAGATGCTGATCGAGCGGGGCATCCGGGTCAACGCCGTGGCACCGGGACCGGTGTGGACGCCGCTGATCCCGGCGACCCTGCCGGACACCGCGGAGTTCGGCAAGCAGGCGCCCATCGGGCGTCCGGCCCAGCCGGCCGAGATGGCCCCGGCGTATGTCTTCCTCGCCTCGCAGGAGGCGTCGTACATCACCGCGGAGATCGTCAACGCGACGGGCGGAACCCCGCTCCCGTAGGGCCCGGACAGGCGTCCGTACGGCAGACTCCCGCTCATGGACATTGCCTGCTTCCTGGAAACACTGGAGAAAGAGGGCCAGTTGCTGGCCGACGCCGCGGAGCGGGCGGGAGCGGACGCCACCGTCCCGACCTGCCCGGGGTGGCGTACGCGGGACCTGGTCCGGCACACCGGCGTGGTGCACCGGTGGGCCGCGGCCTTCGTCGCGGACGGGCACACCGCGCCGCGCCCGATGGGAGAACACCCCGGACTGGACGGCCCCGGGCTCGTGGCCTGGTACCGCGACGGTCACCGCCGCCTGGTGGACACCCTGGCCGGCGCGGCGCCCGACGTGGAGTGCTTCACCTTTCTGCCCGGACCGCCCTCCGCCCTCGCGTTCTGGGCCCGCCGGCAGGCGCACGAGACGACCGTCCACCGGTTCGACGCCGAGTCCGCACACGACGGCACGCCGTCGCCGATAGCCACGGATTTCGCCGTGGACGGCGTCGACGAACTGCTGCGCGGGTTCCACGCGCGGCCCAGTAGCCGGGTGCGCACCCGGGCGCCCCGGGTCCTGCGGGTACGCGTGACCGACGCGGACGCGGTGTGGACCGTACGGCTGTCCCAGGAGCCGCCGGTGACCACACGGGACGCGGCCGGGGACGCGGAGTGCGAACTGTCCGGGTCCGCCGAGCAGTTGTACCTCGCACTGTGGAACCGGGCGCCGGTGCCGGCGGTGTCGGGCGATCCGGAGCTCGCCGCGTTCTGGCGGGAGACGTCCGCGGTGGGCTGAGCACCCTTCGCCGGCCCGGTCACCCGGCGTCCGAGAGCATCCGGGCCAGCACCGCGCGCTGTACGGGCAGTACCTCGCCGTGCAGCGCGCGCCCCTTCGCCGTGAGCGACACCCGCACCCCCCGCCGGTCCTCCGGGCACGTCCCGCGCTCGGCGAGGCCCTCCTTCTCCAGCCGGGCGACCAGCCGGGACAACGCGCTCTGGCTCAGATGGACGTGCTCGCAGATCTCCTGGACGCGGTAGGAGCAGCCACCCGATCCGGAACCCTGCGCGAGAATGTCGAGGACCTCGAAGTCGCTGGCGCACAGGCCGTGTTCATGCAGGGCCCGGTCGATCTCGCACTGGGTGCGCGCATGCAGCGCGAGCACCTCCCGCCACCGTTCCACGAGCGCCTGTTCGGCCTGCTTCGCCGCCATGGGCGCACCGTAGCAGGTCCTCGACAACTGCCGCCCGGGGCCGGTCGTGGTGGCCGTCGGCGCCCTCACCGGCCTGCTCGTCACGCTCACGGGGCCGCGCGGCAGCCGCCGCACCGGCGGCCGGTCCGTGGTCGTGGCCGGGTCCACCGCCCGGAGGCGGAACGCGCCGGCGCCCGCGACCGGGAGACCGGCTCCAGCGGGTGCGCCACGGCCGGGTTCCTTGCCCGCCGGGGCACACACCTGTTTCACTCCTCGAGTGACCGGCTTCGGGGGGCGAGCGTGACGGGGTACGGGGGGCGGCGGAGTCAGGCCGAGCGGGACGCGGTCACCGTCGAGATCGGGTACGCGCTGTGCAGCGCGGCGTTCGCGGCGGTGGTCGTCCTCGGGGCCGTGGCGGGGCCGGCGCTGCTCTTCGAACTGCCGGGCATCTTCGAGACAGTGCTGCGCCACACCGGACCGCTGCTCGCGGCGGTACTGTTCGCCGTCCGCACGGTGGCCGTGCTGGTCCGGTTCCGGCGGGCGGATCAGCCCAGCCAGCCGGGCCGCACCAACCCCGACTCATAGGCCAGTACCACCAGTTGGGCCCGGTCGCGGGCGCCCAGCTTCACCATGGTGCGGCTGACATGGGTCTTGGCGGTGAGCGGGCTGACGACCAGACGGCGTGCGATCTCCTCGTTGGACAGTCCGATGCCGACCAGGGCCATGACCTCCCGCTCCCGCTCGGTGAGCCCGGACAGGGCGTCGGCGGCGGCAGGTTCCTTGGAACGGGCCGCGAACTCCGCGATCAGCCGGCGGGTCACCCCGGGCGAGAGCAACGCGTCCCCGTCGACCACCGCCCGCACCGCGCGCAGCAGTTCCTCCGGCTCGGTGTCCTTGACCAGGAAGCCCGAGGCTCCCGAGCGGATCGCCTCGAAGACGTACTCGTCCAGCTCGAAGGTGGTGAGCATGACCACCTTCACGTCCCCCAGCTCCGCGTCCCCGGTGACCCGGCGGGTCGCGGCGAGACCGTCGAGCGCGGGCATTCGGATGTCCATGAGCACGATGTCGGGCCGCAGTTCGCGGATCAGCCGCACCGCCTCCTCCCCGTCGGACGCCTCCCCGGTCACCTCGATGTCCGGCTGAGCGTCCAGCAGCGCGCGGAATCCCGCCCGGACCAGTGCCTGGTCGTCGGCGAGCAGTACGCGGATCACCGGTCCTCCTCGGTCTCGATCGGCAGTACGGCGAGCACCCGGAACCCGCCACCGGGGCGCGGGCCCGCCTCGATGGTGCCATCCAGCGCGGCGGCCCGCTCCCGCATCCCGGCGAGCCCGTTCCCGCTGCCGCCCGCGTCCGCGCCGGTGGCGGGCCCGTCGTCGTCGACGCGCAGCCGCAGCCGGCCCTCGCCCCGTTCGATCCGCACCCGCGCCTCGCGCGAGCCCGAGTGCCGTACCACGTTGGTCAGAGCCTCCTGGAGGATGCGGAAGGCGGCCAGGTCCGCGCCGGGCGGCAGGTGCGGTGGCTCCCCCTCGACCGTCACGGTGAGGCCCGCGCTCGCGGCCTGTTCCACCAGTTCGGGCAGCCGGTCCAGGCCGGGCGCCGGGGCGCGCGGCGCGGCGCCCGGCGCGCGCAGCGTGTCGAGCACCTGACGCACCTCTCCGAGCGCCTCCTTGCTCTTGTCCTTGATGGTGGTGAGCGCGCTGCGCGCCTGCTCCGGATCGCTGTCCAGCAGGGCGAGACCGACGCCCGCCTGCACATTGATGACGGAGATGCTGTGCGCGAGGACGTCGTGCAGTTCGCGGGCGATCCGCAGCCGCTCCTCGTCCGCGCGCCGCCGCGCCGCCCGGGCCCGCTCGGCCCGCTCCCGCGCCCACTGCTCCCGGCGGGCCCGGGCCAGTTCCGAGACCGCCACGAGCGCCACCACCCAGGTGGCGATCACGATCTCCTGGTTCCAGGAGGGTGCCTGGTCACCGGAGGGCGGCAGCCATCGGTACAGGACGTGGGCGATCAGTACGTGCCCCGCCCAGAGGGCCGTCATCGCCGCCCAGGCGGCATGCCGGTGCCCCGAGACGACGGCACTGAGGCAGGCGACGGCGACGGTGAGGAACACCGGCCCGTACGGGTACCCGGCCCCGGCATAGAGCAGGACGGCGGCCACGGTGCCGAACACGACGGGCACGGGGTGGTCCTTGCGCCACAGCAGGATCGCGCCCGACAGGAACAGCAGGATCCGCCCGAAGGGGTCCAGGGCGATCCGCTCGCCCTCCTGGGCGTGCTCGGCGAAGTCGGAGCCGGCCAGCACGAACGCCGTGAGCAGCACGGTGGAACGCCAGGGCCACCGGGGGCGCCGGTTCTCGCCGTCGTCGCCGGCGGCTCCGCCGGCCCCGTCGCCCTCGTGGGCCGGGCGGCTCCAGCCGGGCGGGCCGTACCGGGGCGGCCGACCGGGGCGCCACCGCCCCGGCGGTCCGCCGCCGGGTCCGCGCTGCTCGTCCATGTCCGTCACGCTAGACGCCGGACGCCCGGTGCGACGTCGGCCCGGCGTGGTGATCACACGTACTCCCGGCGGAGTACGTCCGTCCGCCCGGCCTCCTACGAGGGCTCGACGGGACCCTGCTGCGGGTGCACCAGGCCCATGGTGTGCGCGAGTTGCCCCACCGCGTGGCGGAAGAACGTGTCACGGTCCTCCACCACCCGGTTGAACTGCCCGAACAACTCGAACCCGATCAGTCCGAACAGCTGGGCCCAGGCGGCCACCATCGTCACCACCACCTCGGGCGGCAGGTCGGGGGCGAGGTCGGCGGCCATGCGCACGGCCTCGGGCCTCAGCCCGGCCGGCAGCGGGGGCTCGACGAGACCGAGGCCCTGGTGCGCGTCGCGGAGGATGCCGATGATGACGAGGGCGGAGCGGGCGGCGGCCGGAACGGTCGTGTCGGGCGCGGTGTAGCCGGGCACCGGCGTGCCGTAGATCAGCGCGTACTCGTGCGGGTGCCCGAGCGCCCAGCCGCGCACGCCCTCGCACACGGCGGTCCAGCGCGGCGCCGGTCCGACGTCGGCGGCCGCGTCCCGAGCCGCTTCGGCCGCCGCACCGAGGGAGTCGTAGGCGTCGATGATGAGGGCGGTCAGCAGGTCGTCGCGGCTGGGGAAGTAGCGGTACAGCGCGGAGGAGGCCATGCCGAGCTCGCGGGCGACGGCCCGCAGCGAGAGCTTGGCGGCGCCCTCCTTCGCGAGCTGTCTGCTCGCCTCTTCCTTGATGGCCGCGGTGACTTCGATCCTGGCCCGGGCGCGAACGCCGTGTGCGGAGCTGCTCATGCCGTTCAGTGTTCCATGAATCAAGAGCAGTGCACACAAACAGGAGCGGTGCACACGAACGAGAGCAGTGCTCTTGCTTTGCCGCCCGGCGTCCTGCAGACTGAGGACACACCGCGAGAGCAGTGCTCACAAAAGAGAGCATCACTCTCGTCACTGCTCCGACCCCGGGGGTCACCGATGTCGTCGTCAGCGCCGTACTACCGCAAGGGCAGCCCCATGGCCATCCGGCTCAACAGCGTCATCGGCTGGCTGGCCCGGCACGGCGTCAGCCTCGCGGGAACCGCGGAGATGTCCGTCCGCGGCCGCAAGAGCGGACGGATGCAGCGCATCCCGGTCAACCCGCACACCCACGACGGCGGGCAGTACCTGGTCTCGGCACGCGGTCACTCCCAGTGGGTACGCAACATGCGCGCCGCCGACGGCGGGGAACTGCGGGTGGGACGCAAGGTCCGCGCCTTCACCGCCGTGGAGCTTCCCGACGAGGAGAAGCTCCCGATCCTGCGGACCTACCTGGAGAAGTGGGGCTGGGAGGTGAACCAGTACTTCCAGGGGATCACCGCCCGGTCCTCCGACGAGGAGATCGTCGCGGCCGCCGCCGACCACCCGGTCTTCCGGATCACGGTCAGGAGCTGACCTCGTCACCCGCGGGACGCCGGTCCAGCGCCATCAGCGCACGATGGGCCAACGGGTGGGTGCGGACCAGTTCACCGAGCGTCGTCGAGCCCTGCGTGATGTCCTTGAACGCCTTCCAGGCCGGGCGGAAGCCGGTGAGGACCGCGTGGAACACCCCCGGACGCCGTTCGAACGCGGCCAGCATCCGCTTGCCGACGCTCATCTCCACGCCGAGCCCCGCCTTGACGGCGAAGGCGTAGTTCAGCGCCTGGCGGCGCGTGTCCACGGCGTCGTGGGCCTCGGCGATCCGCACCGCCCACTCCCCCGCCAGCCGGCCCGAGCGCAGCGCGAAGGAGATGCCCTCGCGGGTCCACGGCTCCAGCAGCCCCGCCGCGTCCCCGCAGACCAGCACCCGGCCGCGCGACAGCGGCGAGTCGTCGGCGCGGCAGCGGGTCAAGTGGCCGGAGGAGATGCTCGGTTCGAAGCCGGCGAGGCCGAGCCGCCCGATGAAGTCCTCCAAGTACCGCTTGGTCGCCGCGCCTTCACCACGCCGCGAGATCACACCGACGGTGAGCGTGTCGCCCTTGGGGAAGACCCAGCCGTAACTGCCGGGCATCGGGCCCCAGTCGATGAGCACCCGCCCCTTCCAGTCCTCGGCGACCGTCTCCGGCACCGGGATCTCCGCCTCCAGGCCCAGGTCGACCTGGTCCAGCTTGACGCCGACGTGGGCCCCTATGCGGCCCGCGCTGCCGTCCGCGCCGACCACGGCCCGCGCCAGCACCGTCTCGCCGCCCTGCAGGACGACGGCGACCGTGCGCCGGTCCGGTACGGCCGAGCCGTGCTGCTCCACCCGCTGCACGGCGACGCCGGTGCGCAGCTCGGCGCCCGCCTTCTGCGCGTGCTCCACGAGTTGCTGGTCGAACTCGGGCCGGTTGATCAGCCCGAACATCATCTGGCGGGAACGCCGGGTGCGGCTGAAGCGGCCGTTGTGGGAGAACGTCACCGCGTGCACCCGGTCCTTGAACGGAAGTTCGAAGCCGGGAGGGAGCGAGTCGCGGGAGGGGCCGATGATGCCGCCGCCGCACGTTTTGTAGCGCGGCAGCTCCGCCTTCTCCAGCAACAGCACGCGCCGTCCCGCGACCGCCGCCGCGTAGGCGGCCGAGGCCCCTGCGGGTCCCGCGCCCACCACGACGACGTCCCACACCTGCTGTACGTCGTCCGCCGAAGAGTTCTCGCTGCTCACGATGGTCTACTGCTCCCGATCCAGCCGCCTGCCGCTCCTGTCCTCCCGCATCCTACGGCGGCGGTCACCGAGGCTCGCTGTGGGAGGATCGGCGGCGTGAGTGCCCCGTACACGGGTCCCCACGCACACCGCACGATCATCTCGTACAAAGAAGTACTCGGAAGTACAACGTCGCACCCACAAGGAGCGTGCCCATGTCGTCGAATCCGGTCGCCGCGACCGTCGCCTCGCTGATGCCCAGGGCGAAGGAGGAGCTCACCGAGCTGGTGGCCTTCAAGTCGGTGGCGGACTTCGACCAGTTCCCGCGGGTCGAGAGCGAGGGCGCCGCCCGCTGGATCGCCGACGCGCTCACCGCCGAGGGCTTTACGGACGTGGCACTGCTCGACACCCCGGACGGCACGCAGTCGGTGTACGGCTTCCTGCCGGGCCCGGAGGGCGCCAGGACCGTGCTGCTGTACGCGCACTACGACGTGCAGCCGCCGCTGGACGAGTCCGGCTGGACCACCCCGCCCTTCGAGCTGACCGAGCGCGACGGCCGCTGGTACGGGCGCGGGGCCGCCGACTGCAAGGGCGGCGTGATCATGCACCTGCTGGCGCTGCGGGCGCTGAAGGCGAACGGCGGCGTTCCCGTGCACGTCAAGGTGATCGTCGAGGGTTCGGAGGAGCAGGGCACCGGCGGCCTGGAGCGGTACGCCGAGAACCACCCCGACCTGCTGACGGCCGACACCGTCGTGATCGGCGACGCGGGCAACTTCCGCGCCGGCCTGCCGACGGTCACCTCCACCCTGCGCGGCATGACGCTCGTCCGGGTGCGGATCGACACCCTGGAGGGCAACCTGCACTCCGGCCAGTTCGGCGGGGCCGCGCCCGACGCGCTGGCCGCGCTCGTACGCGTACTGGACTCGCTGCGCGCCGAGGACGGCAGCACCACCGTCGACGGGCTGGCCGGCGACAAGGTGTGGGACGGACTGCAGTACGACGACGGGCAGTTCCGCAAGGACGCCAAGGTGCTGGACGGTGCGGAGCTGATCGGTTCCGGCACGGTCGCCGACCGCATCTGGGCACGCCCGGCGGTCACCGTGCTCGGCATCGACTGCCCGCCGGTGGTCGGCGCCACGCCGTCGGTGCAGGCGAGCGCCCGCGCGCTGATCAGCCTGCGGGTGCCGCCGGGCGTCGACGCGGTCGAGGCGACCGGGCTGCTCCGCGCGCACCTGGAGTCGCACACGCCGTGGGGCGCGCGGGTGAGCACCGAACAGATCGGCCAGGGACAGGCGTTCCGCGCGGACACCACCAGCCCGGCCTACCGGGCCATGGCCGACGCGATGGCGGTGGCGTACCCGGGCCAGGAGATGCAGTACGCGGGTCAGGGCGGCTCGATCCCCCTGTGCAACACCCTCGCCGCCCTCTACCCGAAGGCGGAGATCCTGCTCATCGGACTGAGCGAGCCGGAGGCGCAGATCCACGCGGTGAACGAGAGCGTCTCCCCCGACGAACTCGAGCGGCTGTCGGTCGCGGAGGCGCTGTTCCTGCGCAACTACGCGTCCGGCGCGAGCTGACGGCCCCGGCCGCCGCTCCGTCCGTGGCGGAGCGGCGGCCGGGGGCGTGGCCCCGCCGTGATGCTGTCGGCGAATCCCGCGGCAGGACGCCGATCGGAGCGGATGTCCCGGCAGAACGGCCCGCCGGCGGCGTGTCGCCGGGAGATTCGCTCCCATCGTGGCCTCAGGGCCTGCGTCCGGAAGTGGTCCGAGGGATGTGCCGGCAGCATCCGCCGTCGGCGGGCCGTCGGCCGGCGCCCGCCGGTCCGGCTCAGCCGACCGGCACTCCGGCCTCCAGATACATCGCCTTCCCGCGTTCCCGTGCCCGCAGTGCCCGCCGCAGCCGTTCGTAGCGGACCGGGGGCAGCAGATCGGCGGCCTCGGCCTCGGAGGCGAAGCGCCAGCCGCGCAGTTCCGGTCCGGGCAGCAGGAGGCGTCCGGCATCCGCGGAGTCGAGACGGCCGCCGTCGAAGAGCAGCCGCAGGCCGCCGAATCCGGGCGGCGCGGGCGGCTCCCAGTCGACGACGAGGAGCGCCGGTACGTCGTCGAGGCGGATCCCGGTCTCCTCGGCGACCTCGCGCATGCCCGCACGCGCGGGGGCCTCACCGCGTTCCACGACCCCGCCCGGGAACTCCCAGCCCGGCTTGTAGGTCGGGTCGACGAGCAGTACCCGGTCCTGCTCGTCGAAGAGCAGCACACCGGCGGCGACCGTCTCGGCGGTGGGCTCGGGCGTCTGCACGATGTCGCAGGCCGGCACCTCCCCGCTGCCGACCGCCTCGGCGATCCGCAGGGCGGTCTCGTACGGGCTGAGGGTTCCGCTGTCGACCGGGTAGGCGTCGGCGGTGAGCCAGGCGGCGAGGGCCGCCTTGTACGGCTCGATGTGGTCGTACGACCACTGCCGGACGCGTATCTCGCCGTCGGGGAGGTCCGCGGGGACCTCACGGTCGGCTATGCGCTCCCGCAGGATCGTTTCCGCCGGGGCGAGGAGGACATGCCGGACCGGTATCCGGCGGGCGGCGAGCCCGCCGAAGATCTCGTCGCGGTACTCCTGGCGCAGCAGGGTCATGGGGACCACGAGGGTCCCGCCGAGCTCGGCGAGCATCGCGGCCGCCGTGTCGATCACGAGTCGTCGCCAGATCGGGAGGTCCCGGAAGTCGCCGACCTCGGCGAGGCGTTTGGGCGGAAGCAGCTGGTCCAGTGCTCCGCCGATGACCTCGGGGTCGAAGAGCGTGCTGTTCGGGATCAGCTCGATCAGTTCGCGCGCGGTGGTGGTCTTTCCCGCACCGAACGCGCCGTTGACCCAGACGATCACGTTTCCCCCTCTTCTGTTGGCCCCCTGTGGCTTGCCCGCTCCACCCTGCCACGGAAACCAGATCCGGTTGAGAACGCATGAGAACGGCGCCGGCGCCCCTGTGGCCCAGGGGTGGCCGACGCCGTACGGCCGCGTCGTGAGGGGTCTCGTCAGGCCTTGGTGCCCCGGTCGACGTCCAGATCCAGGGTGTTGTCCTCGGCCACGGTCCGGTCGAGGGTGCTGAGGGCGTCGTCGGCGCCGAGCGGGGCGGCACCGTCGGCGACCGCGTGCGACGGGGTGACGGCCGCGACGACGAAGCCGGTGGCGAGGGAGGCGATGGCCAGCATGCTGCGCTTCTTCATACCCGCCACAACTGCCGGAACGGCCCGGGGGTCACGCACGTGTTTCCGGGGCCGCCCCGGCGGCCGTCACGGCGTCGCGCACGACAGGCCGCACCCCGCGAAGCCCCCGGTCGCCGGCGGCCGGCCGGAGGCGCCCTGCGGCCGGCGCCGACGGCCGGACGTCACGACGCCCGCACCCGGACCGGAAGGTCCCCGCGCCTCGCCCGCCGCCCACCGCTCCGAGGCCTGGACCAGTGGTCCCGGACACCCACGCCCCGACCGCACGCCGTAGACACACGCTCCCGGGGCCCGGACGCCCGAGCCCGGACCCGGCCCTCAGACCCCCGCCACCGCCGTGTCCGTCCTGCCCGCCAGCGCCGCCGCCGCCGCGCCCACCAGGCCCGCGTCCGTGCCCATCCGGGCCGGGGTCACGACGAGGCGCTGGACGAAGGACAGGGTGGCGTACTCGGTGAGGGCCTTGCGGAGGGGGGCGAAGAGGACCTCGCCCGCCTTGCCCACGCCCCCGCCGATCACGGCGATGTCGATCTCGACGAGCGTCGCGGTGGCCGCGATCCCGGCGGCCAGCGCCCTGGCCGCCCGCTCGAAGGACGCCACGGCCACCGGATCGCCGGTCCGGGCGGCGGCGGCCACCGCGGCGGCGGAGGTGTCGCCGTCCGGGCCGGGACGCCAGCCGTTGTCCAGGGCGCGGCGGGCGATGTGGGGACCGCTCGCGATGAGCTCCACGCAGCCGCGCGAACCGCACGGGCACAGGTCGCCGTCGAGGTCCACGCTGATGTGGCCGATGTGGCCGGCGTTGCCGGTGGGCCCGGGGTGCAGCCGGCCGCCGAGCACCAGACCGCCGCCGACCCCGGTCGAGACGACCATGCACAGCGCGTTGTCGTGGCCGCGGGCGGCGCCCTGCCAGTGTTCGGCGGCCGTGATCGCCACCCCGTCGCCGATCAGCTCCACGGGCAGGCCCCCGGCCGCGTCCCGGACCCGGGCGACGAGCGGGTAGTCGCGCCAGCCGGGCACGTTGACCGGGCTCACCGTGCCGGCGGAGGCGTCCACGGGGCCGGCGCTGCCGATGCCCACCGCGCCGGCGCGCTGCCACAGCGGGGACGCGGTGAGCTCACCGAGCACCGCCTCGACCGCCCGCATCACGGTCTCACCGTTCTCCTGCGCGGGCGTCGGCCGCTGGGCGCGGACCAGGATCCGGCCCTGGCAGTCCACCAGCGCGCCGGCGATCTTGGTGCCGCCGATATCGAGCGCGGCCACGAGGTCGGTGTGCATCAGTGTCGGATCTCCCCGTTGAAACATCAGAAAATCGCCGAGAACGACCATGTGCGACCACGAGGCAACACATGGAGCACGGGCAACGGCCCGGTCGTGCGGCGAGGTACGGGCCGGAGTGTGCGTCGGACAGTGTCCCCCGAGTCTGACAACGTTGTCCAGGCTCTATGCTCGACGCCACATCCTCATACAACCCCATGGACCTACGCATCCCCGTGGCCGACAGGACAGGACACCGCACCGTGCCGGAGACGACCCGCCGCACCGACCGCATCCCAGGGACCCGTTACGGCAACCGTCCGACGATGAAGGACGTGGCCGCGCGCGCCGGGGTCGGACTCAAGACGGTCTCCCGCGTGGTCAACGGCGAGCCCGGTGTCACGCCGGAGACGGAGCGTCGCGTCCAGGAGGCGATCGAGGCGCTCGGCTTCCGACGCAACGACAGCGCCCGCGTGCTGCGCAAGGGCCGCACCGCCAGCATCGGTCTGGTCCTGGAGGATCTCGCGGACCCGTTCTACGGGCCGCTGAGCCGGGCGGTCGAGGAGGTGGCCCGCTCGCACGGCGCCCTGCTGATCAACGGCTCCAGCGCGGAGGACGCCGACCGCGAGCAGGAGCTGGTGCTGGCGCTGTGCGCCCGGCGGGTGGACGGTCTTGTGGTGATCCCGGCCGGGGACGACCACCGCTATCTGGAGCCGGAGCTCAAGGCGGGCGTCGCCACCGTCTTCGTGGACCGTCCGGCCGGGCACATCGACGTGGACGTCGTCGTGTCGGACAACTTCGGCGGCGCCCACGACGGCGTGAGTCACCTGATCGCGCACGGGCACCGCCGGATCGGCTTCATCGGCGACATGCCCCGCATCCACACCGCGGCCGAGCGGCTGCGCGGCTACCGGACCGCCATGGAGGACGCGGGGATAACGGTGGCGGACTCCTGGATGTCGCTGGGCGTCACCGACCCGGAGCGGGTGCGCCGGGCGGCCGAGGAGATGCTCTCAGGACCGGACCCGGTCACCGCGATCTTCACGGGCAACAACCGGGTGACGGTCACCGTGATCCGGGTACTGGCCGGGCACACCCGCCGGGTCGCCCTGGTCGGCTTCGACGACATCGAACTCGCCGATCTGCTCCAGCCCGGCGTCACGGTCGTCGCCCAGGACGCGGCGGCCCTCGGCCGGACCGCCGCCGAGCGGCTGTTCCGTCAGCTGGACGGCACCCTGCTCGCCCCGGAGCGCATCGAGCTCCCGACCCGGCTGGTCACCCGCGGTTCCGGCGAGCTGCCCCCGGCCGACTGAGCGGGCGGCGCCGGTGGAGGAGGACCGCACGCTGCGGGCGCTGGGGCTGGAGAAGGCGCCGCGCGAGCACCCGCTGTCGTACCCGGGCGCGTGGCCGCCGGACTCGGGTCTGCTGAACGGGAACCGGCTGCTGCCGCTGGACCGCCTGGTGTACGAGGACCGCGTGCCCGTGCTCGCGGTCGGTTCCAACGCCTGTCCCGGTCAGCTGCGGCACAAGATGGCCGAGTCCGGGATCATCACTCCGGTGCCGATGGTGCGGACGCGGGTGACCGGCGTCGACATCGGTGTCTCGGCACACGTCAGCCGTATGGGCTATGTGTCCAACTCGCCGGTCCGCGCCCCCGGGACGGTACGGGAGCTGTTCGTCATCTGGCTCGACGCCCGGCAGCTCGCGGTGATCGACGCGAGCGAGGGCGCACCGCGGCCGGACGGCAACTTCCACCGCGTCTGGCTGCCCGCGCCCGATGTGCGCGTCGAACTCGCCGACGGCTCCGCGCTCCCCGGCGCGTACGCGTACGTGAACCGCCATGGTGTGCTGCACGACGGCATCGGCGCCCCGCGCACCCATCCGGGCCAGCGGGCGCTGCTCACCGATCTGCTCGTGAACGTACCCGGGTTGCGGGAGCTGTTCGGCGACTCCCCCGAGGAGTTCTGCGCGCGGGCCCGCGCCGATCTCCGGCTGTGCGCGCGGGGCACCCGGCTGTTCGCCGAGGAGAAGCTGGTGACGGCCTGCGGCCTGGAGCGGTACGCGGGGTCCGAGCAGTACGGACGTCCCGGTACCGGGACATCGTCGGCGCCGCTTCCGGGGCCGGGGCACGGGTGACCGGTCAGGGCAGGGTGTCCTCGGGCTCCCAGCGCAGCAGGTCGCCCGGCTGGCACTCGAGCACTTCGCAGAGCGCGGCGAGGGTCGTGAAGCGCACCGCCTTGGCCCGGCCGTTCTTGAGCACCGCCAGATTGGCCGGCGTGATCCCGACGCGTTCGGCGAGTTCGCCCACGGACATCTTCCGTCTGGCCAGCATCACGTCGATGTCGACGGTGATCGGCATCAGATCACCTCGGACAGCTCGGCCTGCATCCGCGACGCCTCGACGTCGCGCGCGACGGCCTGCGCCAGCAGCATCCGCAGGACGAGCACGACCAGCGCGATGCCCAGGATCGCCAGGCCGGCCCCGCCCAGCAGTGCCACGATGCCCGGGGCCACGGCCTCGCCGGGCGCGAGGAGCGCTCCGAGCGCGAACACCAGCAGCGCCGCGGCGACGAACGCCCCGATGACGACGTGCACGTGGCGGAAGGCTGCGTGGGAGAAGACGGTCCCGCGCCGCACCATCGTCACCAGCCGCCAGACGCAGACCAGGACGACCTGGGCCGTCACCACGCCGAGGACCACGACGAGGAGGAACGGGACGCGCAGATACGAGTGGTCCGCGTCCAGCCCTTCGAGGTCGCTCGCCATCAGCGGCACCAGCACCGCCTGAACCCCCAGGGAGCCCGCCAGCAGCGCCACCATCACGGCGCGCAGCGCGAGCACGGTCAGTCGTCCCATCGCCCCTCCTTGAACCGAACCACGACGGAAATCTATCGAAATTCGATAGGCGGGACAAGCGGGTGACTCCGGCTACGGCGCGGAGGCCGTGAGGCCGCCCCGCCGGGGCGAGGCGAAGTCCTCCAGGTCGGCGCGGGTCAGGGAGGCCAGGCGCACCACCTCGGCGCCGTCCAGGGCGCCGCAGTCCAGACCGCGCAGCAGGTATCCGGCGAGGGCCCTGGCGGTGGCGGGCTCGTCCATGACATCGCCGCCGGTCCGGTCGACGTACCGGGCGAGACGGGCGGCGGCCTGCGCGAAGCCCTCGCGGTAGAAGGCGAAGACGGCCGCGTAGCGGGTGGGGAGGTGGCCGGGATGCATGTCCCAGCCCTGGTAGTAGGCGCGGGCCAGGGCGCGGCGGGTGAGGCCGTAGTGCAGCCGCCAGGCGTCGTGGACCTGCTCCGTGGGGCCGACGGGCAGGACGTTGGTGGAGCCGTCCGAGACGCGTACGCCGGTGCCCGCGGCGGCGACCTGCATGACGGCCTTGGCGTGGTCGGCGGCCGGGTGGTCGCTCGCCTGGTGCGCGGCGGAGACGCCGAGGCAGGCGCTGTAGTCGAAGGTGCCGTAGTGCAGCCCGGTGACGCGGCCCCCGGCGGCCTGGATCATGCGGGCGACGGTGGCGGTGCCGTCGGCGGCGAGGATGGACTGGCTGGTCTCGATCTGGATCTCGAAGCCGATCCGGCCGGCTTCGAGGCCGCGCGCCTCCTCGAAGGCGTCGAGGACCCGGGCCATGGCGGTGACCTGCTCGGGATACGTGACCTTGGGCAGGGTCAGGACCAGCCCGTCCGGCAGAGCTCCGGCCTCCGTCAGGCCGGTGAGGAAGATGTCGAGGGTGCGGATGCCCCGGTCACGGACGGCGGCCTCCATGCACTTCACGCGGATGCCCGTGTACGGGGCGGCGGTGCCGTCGCGGCAGGCCTCGGCGACGAGCCGGGCCGCGCGGGCCGCGGCCTCGTCCTCCTCGGCGTCGGGACGGCTGCCGTAGCCGTCCTCGAAGTCGACGCGCAGGTCCTCGACCGGTTCGCGTTCCAGCTTGGCGCGGACGCGGCCGTACACGTCCTCGGCCAGTGCGCCGTCCAGTCCGAGGACTGCGGCGAAGGAGGCGGCGTCCGGGGCGTGTTCGTCGAGCGCGGCGAGGGCCCGGTCGCCCCAGGCACGCGGGGTGCCGGCGGCGAAGACGTCGCCGGGGACGTAGACGGTGTGGACGGGCTGGCGGGTGCCGGGGTCTCCGGGGTAGCGGCGCTCCAGCTCGGCGTCGACCGGCGCGAGGGAGGCGCCGATCTCCTCACCGACGGCGCCCGCGAGACTGGTCGCCACCCGCTCCTGCCGCCCCTGACCCATCCCACACCCTCCCGAGCTTCCGCGATACGGAATCAACAATCCGTTGAATGAAGTTATCGGGCGGCCTTCTCGCCGGTCAACACCGCCTTGCGGCCCGTTCCACTCCCACGCCTCGTCATGTTCACGTCCATATGGCACCGTTTGCCTGTGCCGATCCACAGCCGTGTCACGCGCCGTCTGGGACTGAAGAGCGCGCTCGCCGCCTCCGTCGCCCTTCCGCTCTCCAGTACAGCACTGTCGCCCGAGCCGGCCCCGGTGGACGAACGCCCGGCACGTCCGCTGCGGGTCATGTCGTTCAACCTGCGGTTCGCGAGCACGGCCGAGCCGAACAGCTGGGCCGCCCGTAGGCCCGTGATGCGGCGGTTGCTGCGCCGCGAGCGCCCGCACGTCCTCGGCACCCAGGAGGGCCTGTACCGGCAGCTGCGCGACATCGAGGCCGATCTGGGACCGTCGTACGACTGGATCGGCACCGGACGGGCGGGCGGCAGCCGGGACGAGTTCATGGCGGTCCTCTACGACACCCGGCGGCTGACCCCGCTGGAGTACGACCACTTCTGGCTGTCCGACACCCCGGACGTGATCGCCTCGAACACCTGGGGCAACGCCCACATCCGCATGGTCACCCGGGTCCGCTTCCGCGATCTGCGCACGGGCGGCCGGGAGTTCTGCGTTCTCGACACCCATCTGGACAACGCGAGCCAGTACGCGCGGGAGCGGGCCGCCGCCCTCATCGCCGAACGCGTCGGCGAGGCGGCCCGTTCGCTGCCGGTGATCGTGACGGGCGACTTCAACGTCGCGGCCCACGGCAACCCCGTGTACGACACGATGCTGGGCGCCGGGCTCGTCGACACCTGGGACGCGGCGGCCGAGCACGGGGAGGCGTACGGGACGTTCCACGGGTACCGGCCGCTGGTGCCGGGCGGTGCGCGCATCGACTGGATCCTGACCACGCCCGGCGTCACGGTGCACCGGGCGTCGGTCAACACCTTCGCGGTGGACGGCCGGTTCCCGAGCGACCATCTGCCGGTCCAGGCCACCCTGACCCTGTGACGCGCCGAGGCCCCGCGACCGGTGCCGGCCGCGGGGCCTCGTACGGCTCGGGTGATCAGCCCTGGCGGGTCTTGATCTCCTCGGTCAGCTGGGGCACGACGTCGAACAGGTCGCCGACGATGCCGTAGTCGACCAGGTCGAAGATCGGGGCCTCGGCGTCCTTGTTGATGGCCACGATGGTCTTCGAGGTCTGCATGCCGGCCCGGTGCTGGATCGCGCCGGAGATGCCGGAGGCGATGTACAGCTGCGGCGAGACCGACTTGCCGGTCTGGCCGACCTGGTTGGTGTGCGGGTACCAGCCGGCGTCGACGGCGGCGCGCGAGGCGCCGACGGCCGCGCCGAGCGAGTCGGCGAGCGCCTCGATGAGTCCGAAGTTCTCCGCGCCGTTGACGCCGCGGCCACCGGAGACCACGATCGCGGCCTCGGTCAGCTCCGGACGCCCCGTCGACTCGCGCGGCGTGCGGCCGGTGACCTTGGTGCCCCTCGCCTGCGCGGAGAAGGACACGCTCAGCGCCTCGACCGCGCCGGCGGCCGGGGCGGCCTCCACGGCCGCGCTGTTGGGCTTGACCGTGATGACCGGGGTGCCCTTGGAGACGCGGGACTTGGTGGTGTAGGAGGCGGCGAACACCGACTGGGTGGCCACCGGACCGGAGTCGCCGGCCTCCAGGTCGACGGCGTCGGTGATGACGCCGGAACCCAGGCGCAGCGCCAGGCGGGCGGCGATCTCCTTGCCCTCGGCGGAGGAGGGGACCAGGACGGCGGCCGGGGAGACGGCCTCGTGGGCGGCCTGCAGGGCGTCCACCTTCGGCACGACCAGGTAGTCGGCGTACTCGGCGGCCTCGTCGGTGAGGACCTTCACCGCGCCGTGCTCGGCGAGCGTGGCGGCGGTGTCACCGGCGCCGTTGCCCAGCGCGACGGCGACCGGCTCGCCGATGCGGCGGGCCAGGGTCAGCAGCTCCAGGGTGGGCTTGCGGACGGCACCGTCCACGTGGTCGACGTAGACGAGAACTTCAGCCATGGGACTTCTTCTCTCCTGCTTGCGAAGGGTGAGGGGCGGGAAGCGAGTTGAGCCTCGTGGCTCAGAGGAACTTCTGGCTCGCGAGGCTGCGTCAGACGAACTTTCGCTCCGCGAGGAAGGCGGCGAGCTGCTTGCCGCCCTCGCCCTCGTCCTTGACGATCGTGCCCGCGGTGCGGGCCGGGCGCTCGGCCGCGGTGTCGACCGTGGTGTAGGCGTTCTCCAGGCCGACCTCGTCCTCGTCGATGTCGAGGTCGGACAGGTCCCAGGACTGAACCGGCTTCTTCTTCGCCGCCATGATGCCCTTGAAGGACGGGTAGCGCGCCTCGCCCGACTGGTCGGTGACCGACACGACCGCGGGCAGGGATGCCTCGAGCTGCTCGGAGGCGGCGTCGCCGTCGCGGCGGCCCTTGACCGTGCCGTCCTCGACGGACACCTCGGACAGCAGGGTCACCTGCGGCACGCCCAGACGCTCGGCGAGCAGCGCCGGTACGACGCCCATGGTGCCGTCGGTGGAGGCCATGCCGGAGATGACCAGGTCGTAGCCGGCCTTCTCGACGGCCTTGGCCAGGACCAGGGAGGTGCCGATGGCGTCGGTGCCGTGCAGGTCGTCGTCCTCGACGTGGATCGCCTTGTCCGCGCCCATGGACAGCGCCTTGCGCAGGGCGTCCTTGGCGTCCTCCGGGCCCACCGTCAGCACGGTGATCTCCACGTCGTCGTCGGAATTCTCCGAGATCTGCAGCGCCTGCTCGACCGCGTACTCGTCCAGTTCGGAGAGCAGACCGTCCACGTCGTCACGGTCGACGGTCAGGTCATCGGCGAAGTGCCGGTCGCCAGTGGCGTCGGGCACGTACTTCACGGTGACAACGATCCTCAAGCTCACGCCGGCTCTCCTACTGCATCGTCATTTCTGGCTGCCTGCCTGCAGGCAGCATAGGCGCCTGAAGCGGGCGATCCCGGTCGGGGCGGCCCGCGCTCCGAACGAAATATTACTCGTCAGTACACCCAGTTCCTTCCCGCTAAGCAAGCGCTTTGAACTGTGACCTTCGCAACGCAGCGTAACCGGAACTCGACAGGCCCGCGACCAGGGGAAACCCCGTCTCAGTCGCGCAGGCCGCTGAAGCGTCCCTGGTGGTAGAGGAGCGGACGGCCATGACCGGTGGGGTCGCCGAGCAGGACCTCGGCGATCACGATCCGGTGGTCACCGGCGGGCACCCGGGCCACCACCTCGCACACCATCCAGGCCGGCACGTCGGCCAGCACCGGAACCCCCTTCGGCCCCTCCCGCCAGGCGGTGGCCGGACCGAAGCGGTCGGCGCCGCTGCGCGCGAAGGTCGCCGCCAGCTCCTGCTGGTGCTCCCCGAGGACGTGCACCCCGATGTGGTCGCCCGTCGCGATCGCCGGCCAGCTGGAGCTCCCGGTACCGATGCCGAAGGAGAGCATCGGGGGCTCGGCGGAGACGGAGGCGAGGGAGGTGGCGGTGAAGCCGACCGGACCGGAACGGCCGCGCGCGGTGATCACGGCGACGCCCGCCGCGTGCCTGCGGAAGACGGAGCGCAACAGCTCGGGCGAGGCGGGCCGGGCGGCGCCCAGGCCGGACGTGGCCGTCATGAAACTGTCCTTCCGCGGGAGGTGACGAACGGGTTCGCGGCCGCTCACCGGCCCGGTCGGCGCACGCGCGCGATGCGGGCGGCGGCCGCCGGGCGGCCGGGTGCCCGCCGGGGGCGAAGGAGTTCCGTAGGCATGGGGTCAGGCTGACGACGGGTGGCATGCACAGTCAAGTCGGTCCTGTGATGTGGGAGATGCCTCACCGCGGCCCGGCCGGCCCTCGCACGGCCTCGCCGAGCGCGGCGATCACATCGGCCTTGCGCGGCTGTCCGGCCGCACGCCGTACGACCCGGCCGGCGGCGTCGAGGACCAGCACCGTCGGCGTCCTCACGATCTCCAGACGGCGCACGAGGTCCAGACGGGCCTCGGCGTCGATCTCCACGTGGGCCACGCCCGGCACCAGTGCGGCCACCTCGGCGAGGACCCTCCGGGTCGCCCGGCAGGGCGCGCAGAAGGCGCTGGAGAACTGCACCAGCGTGGCGCGCTCCCCCAGCCCGGCTCCCGGCCGGGGCCACGGTTCCGTCACGTCGAGCCGTCCTCCGTCGTCCCCGTCCCGCATGCGTGCACTCCTCCGGCAGATCACCCGTCAACGGTTTCCAGCGTCGCCGGGAGCGCGGGCATTCCCGGCCGCACGCACAGAGCCCGAGGTGGATCAAGGAGTGGACGTGACGAGAATCTCGCCGCCGACGGGCACCAGGGCTGGTTCACCGACCGTTCTTCGGGCACCATCTGCGACAAGCCGTAAAACCTACGGCTGCGTAACTTCGACTGGGAGCCTCCTTCCCAGGCAGAGAAGGAAAGGGTTCCAACCCGCCCATGGCAGACCTCGTCTACCGGCCCGTCGTCGGTTTCGCCCGCACCCTGTTCAAGGCGTGGGACCTCAAGATCGACTGCCAGGGGTCGGAGAACATACCACGCTCGGGCGGCGCCGTGCTGGTGAGCAATCACATCAGCTACCTGGACTTCGTCTTCAACGGCCTGGCGGCGCTCCCCCAGAAGCGGCTCGTCCGTTTCATGGCGAAGGAGTCGGTCTTCCGGCACCGGATCTCCGGTCCGCTGATGCGCGGCATGAAGCACATCCCGGTGGACCGCACCCAGGGCGAGGCGGCGTACGAGCACGCGCTGCGGTCGCTGCGGTCGGGGGAGATCGTGGGCGTCTTCCCGGAGGCGACGATCTCGCAGTCGTTCACGCTGAAGAGCTTCAAGTCGGGCGCCGCGCGCATGGCACAGGAGGCCGGCGTGCCGCTGGTCCCGATGGCGGTGTGGGGCACACAACGGCTGTGGACCAAGGGCCACCCGCGCAACTTCGGGCGCAGCCACACCCCCGTCACCATCCGCGTGGGCGAGGCGATCGAGGCGTCCAGGGACAAGTACGCGGGCGCGATCACCCGCCAGCTGCGCGAGCGGGTGCAGGAGCTGCTGGAGGCGGCGCAGCGCGCCTATCCGGTGCGCCCCAAGGGTCCGGACGACACCTGGTGGATGCCGGCCCATCTCGGTGGCACGGCCCCCACCCCGGAGCAGGTCCGGCAGGCCGAGGCACACTGAGACCCCCCACCCCGGGTGCCCCGCGCTGTCGACAGGGTCCCGCCGGTAACGAGGAACCGGCGTCCCGCACGCCGGTTCCGTTCTGTCGGCTGCGCTACGGGGGCGAACGATGCGACGCCGGATCAAGGTGGCGGTGACGGCCGCGGCGGTACTGGGCGTGGGCGGCTGGATCGCCGAACCCTACGTCCAGGACTGGTGGCTGGTACGCACGGCCTGCGACGGGGCGCTGCCGGGGGACGCGGTGCGGCGGCTCGCCGAGAACGGATCGGCGTACTCGAAGCCGGCGTGCGCCTCGCCGGAGGCGAGGAAGCGGCCGTACGCGGTCCAGCCCCGCCCGTCCGGTGCGGCCTGCTCCGCCGTCACCGCCGGGCCGGTGGCGTCGTCGGCGGACGACGGACAGCGGGCCTCGTCCACGACGTAGTCGGCCAGCACCCCGGCCACACCGGGAGCCGTCCCGTCGGGAACCTCGGCCCAGTCCAGAGCCGCGACGACGGCATAGGCGGCGCGGACCTGGGCCACCGTGTGCGGCGCGCCGGCGCGCGCGGCACGGGTCGCGGCCTCCACCACGGCACCGGGCGCCTCGGCTCCGTCGCCGCATGGACGCCCGTGCCGGATCAGCTCGCGGACGGCCGGGAAGCGGGACATGTCCTCGCCCGGGTCCAGGGCGCGGGTGGCGGCGACCGGCTCTCCGGCAGGAAGACGCCCGGGGCCGTCTCCTCGGTGAGCCGGGTGCGCGGGCCCCGGCGCCGGTTCCAGCGGCGGCAGGTCACGCCCTTGTCGTCACGTCGCACCACCTCGCCCGCGCCGGGGCGCCCGACGCTCTCCCCACCGCCCGCGACGGTCACGAACTCCTCCTCGCCCGAGCGACGCCGACGGCGTTGCAGAGGTCGACGAGGAGGTTGACGCGGGGCGGACCGGCCGCCGTGCGGGCCCGCTCGGCCAGTGCCTCGGCCGAGTTGCGGGTGCGGGACGGCTTCGAGCCGAACGCCGTGCGGACCTCGCACCAGGCCGCCATGTGCGGGTCCTCGTGCGGGGCCCGCCCCCCGGAGGCGCCCCGGCGAGCCGCCGGGGCGCGTCGTCGAGCAGGGCGGAACTCTGCTCCGTACCGGGCCCGTCGACGAGCTCGTGGGCCTCGACCACGACGTGGGTGAAGCCTTGCGCGAGGGCCGCATCTCGTCGGACACGACCGGCGTGAACGCCACGGCCCGCCTCGGGTTCAGAGTGCGAGGGGAAGCGTCCGCCACAGCTGCGGCCGGTCGGAGGCGGCCCGGAGGGCGTTCAGTACGGCCGGATGCGGCGCGGCGTACAGGACCGGGTAGTCCGTCTCGCCGGACGCCGGATCGGGCGTGAAGGCCAGCCGCTCGCCGTCCAGGGAGAACCGCGCGTCCACTCCGGGCTTGTTGCCCCGCGGGTCCTGACGGTGCCAGGCGCCCTTGAACCGTACGGCGACCAGCCCGTGCACGACGCCGAGGTTCTGGTAGCAGAGGGCGGTCGGGATGTCCTCGGCCCGCAGCAGCGCGGCCAGCGCGTGGGCCTTGGCGTAGCAGATGCCGGTGCCCTGCTCCAGGACGTCGGAGGCGCGCCAGGTGACCCGGAGATCACCGGAGTCCTGGGAGTGCGGGATGGTGTCGCGCACGAATTCGAAGGCCGCCCGCGCATATTCATACGAGTCGGCCGCCCCGGCGGCGAGGCGTGCCGCCGTCTCGCGGACCAGCGGATGGTGATGGTCGATCGCCTCGTCGGCGGCGAGGTAGGCGGAGAGGTCCGGGGTTTCCTGGATCAGCTGCATGCCGCCAGAGCATAGGTACGCAGCCGACCGGTAGTCAATGCATTTCCGGTCGACCGCATACCTATGCATGCACTGCTAGCGGGCCATCTCCTCCTTGAGTGCCGCCACGAACATGTCCACGTCGTCCTCGGTGGTGTCGAAGGCGCACATCCAGCGCACGTCTCCGGCCGTCTCGTCCCAGAAGTAGAAGCGGAACCGCTTCTGCAACCGCTCGCCCACGTCGTGCGGCAGCCGTGCGAAGACCGCGTTGGCCTGCACCGGGTAGAGGATCTCCACGCCGTGCACGGCGCGTACGCCCTCGGCCAGGCGCTGGGCCATCTCGTTGGCGTGCCGGGCGCTGCGCAGCCACAGGTCGCGGGCGAGCAGGGCCTCCAGCTGCACCGAGACGAAGCGCATCTTGGACGCCAGCTGCATGGACAGCTTGCGCAGGTGCTTCAGGTGCCGGATGCCGTCCGGGTTCAGCACCACGACCGCCTCGCCGAACAGGGCGCCGTTCTTGGTGCCGCCCAGCGAGAGCAGGTCGACGCCGACCGCGTTGGTGAAGGTGCGCATCGGCACGTTCAGCGTGGCGGCGGCGTTCGCCAGCCGGGAGCCGTCGACGTGCACCTTCATGCCGTGCGCGTGGGCGTGCTCGCAGATGGCGCGGATCTCGTCCGGGGTGTACACCGTGCCCAGCTCGGTGGTCTGGGCCAGGGAGACCACCTGGGGCATCGCCCGGTGCTCGTCCTCCCAGCCGTACGCCTGCCGGTCGATCAGTTCGGGGGTGAGCTTGCCGTCCGGGGTGGGCACGGTGAGCAGCTTGATCCCGCCGACCCGCTCCGGGGCGCCGCCCTCGTCCACGTTGATGTGGGCGCTCTCGGCGCAGATCACCGCGCCCCAGCGGTCGGTGACCGCCTGGAGCGCGACGACGTTGGCGCCGGTGCCGTTGAACACCGGGAACGCCTCCGCGGTGGGGCCGAAGTGGCTTCGGATCACCTGCTGGAGGTTCTCGGTGTACGCGTCCTCGCCGTACGCGACCTGGTGTCCGCCGTTGGCCAGGGCCAGGGCGGCGAGCACCTCCGGGTGGACCCCGGCGTAGTTGTCGCTGGCGAAACCGCGGACGTCCGGGTCGTGATGACGACGTGCGTCGGTCCGCGGTGGGTTCACGGCTTCTCGGTCAGCCACAGACGGTTTCCGTTCACTTCCGCGGCGGGCTTGTCCCAGACCCCGACGATGGCCTCGGCCAGGTCCTTGACGTCCGTGAAGCCCGCGAACTTCGCGTTGGGGCGGTCGGCGCGCATCGCGTCGTGCACCAACGCCTTCACCACCAGGATCGCAGCCGCCGACGTCGGCCCCTGCTCGCCCCCGACCTTGCGGAAGTAGTCGCCCATGGCCAGCGTCCATGCCTCGGCGGCGGCCTTGCCGGCCGCGTACGCGGCGTTGCCCGCGGTGGGTTTGGTGGCGCCGGCCGCGCTGATCAGGACGTACCGGCCGCGGTCGCTGCGCTGGAGCGCCTCGTGGAAGGCGAGGCTGGTGTGCTGCACGGTGCGCACCAGCAGCAGCTCCAGGAAGTCCCAGTCGTCCAGGCTGGTCTTGGTGAAGGTCTCGCTGCCCCGCCAGCCGCCGACGAGGTGGACCAGTCCGTCGACTCGGCCGAACTCCTTCTCGGTGCGGGCGGCCCACTCGCGGGTGGACTCCAGGTCGAGCAGGTCGACCGTGTCACCGGTGACGGTGGCGCCGCCGTGCGCGTAGCGCGCGGCGTCCACGGCCTCCGCCAGCCGCTCCGGGTCGTTGTCCGAGCCGACGACGGTCGCTCCCGCCTCGGCCAGCCTGAGCAGTGCCGCCCGGCCCGCGGGTCCTCCCGCGCCGGCCACCGCGATCACCGCACCGTCGAGCGCCCCGTTCCCCATGGTCCTCGCCTCCTGAGCAGTCGTGTGAACGCGGTCGCTCACGCGGCGACCCGCTCGGCGCCGTCCGCCGTGATGCCCCGGGTGGCGGCGATCACGTTCTTCAGCTTCTTGGACAGTGCCTCATAGAACATGCTCAGCGGAAACTCGTCCGGAAGCACGTCATCGACGAGTTTCCGCGGCGGCTGCGTCAGGTCCAGGGCGTCGGGGCCCTTGGCCCACTTGGAGCCCGGGTGCGGGGAGAGGTAGGTGGAGACCAGCTCGTACCCGGCGAACCAGTGGACGAGCTTGGGACGGTCGATGCCGTCGCGGTACAGCGTCTCGATCTCCGCGCACAGCTGGTTGGTGACCCGCGGGGCGCGCTCCCAGTCGATGGTGAGCCTGTTGTCGGTCCAGCGGACGACGTCGTGCTTGTGCAGGTAGGCGAAGAGCAGCTGGCCGCCGAGGCCGTCGTAGTTGCGCATCCGCTCGCCGGTGACGGGGAAGCGGAACATGCGGTCGAAGAGCACCGCGACCTGTACGTCACGGGCCTGCGGGACACCGTCGCCGGCGAGTTTCACGGCCTCCTTGAAGGCGGTGAGGTCGCAGCGCAGCTCCTCCAGGCCGTACATCCAGAACGGCTGGCGCTGCTTGATCATGAACGGGTCGAACGGCAGGTCGCCGTGGCTGTGGGTGCGGTCGTGGACCATGTCCCAGAGCACGAACGCCTCTTCGCAGCGCTTCTGGTCGTGCACCATGGCGGCGACGTCCTCGGGGAGCTCCAGGCCCAGGATGTCGACGGCGGCCTCGGTGACGCGGCGGAAGCGGGCGGCCTCGCGGTCGCAGAAGATGCCGCCCCAGGTGAAGCGCTCGGGGGCCTCGCGCACGGCGATGGTCTCGGGGAAGAGGACCGCGGAGTTGGTGTCGTAGCCCGAGGTGAAGTCCTCGAAGGTGATGCCGCAGAACAGCGGGTTGTCGTAGCGGGTGCGCTCCAGCTCGGCCAGCCAGTCGGGCCAGACCATGCGCAGCACGACCGCCTCGAGGTTGCGGTCGGGGTTGCCGTTCTGCGTGTACATCGGGAAGACGACCAGGTGCTGGAGGCCGTCCTCACGGCCCGCGGCGGGCTGGAAGGCCAGCAGCGAGTCGAGGAAGTCGGGCACCTCGAAGCCGCCCTCGGCCCAGCGGCCCAGGTCCTCGGCGAGCGCCTCGTGGTAGGCGCGGTCGTGCGGGAGCAGCGGGGAGAGCTCCTCGACTGCACCGGTCACGGCACGCACCGCGCGCTCGGCGTCGGCACGGGCCGGGGCGCCCTCGGCGCCGAAGTCGATCGAACCGTCCTTGGACTGCCAGGGCCGGATCCGCTCCACGGCATCCTTGAGCACGGGCCACGCCGGGTGCTCCACCACCCTGGTCACCGAAGGAACCTTCCCCTCGGTACCCACCTGCACAAGAATTTCCGTCATGTCCCATCCTCTACAGGAGAACCTCGCGTAAGGAGACCGTATACATACGAGGTTTCTCCCAGCAAGGGGAGCCTCGGGAAATTATCCTGCCCCACCCCCGGCCTCACCGCGTTTTTTCCTGTCGGACACCCGGTTGGGCGACGGTGCCTGCGTTCGATGTTCAGCCTCTGGACGCGACGGGCACAGGCGATACGGTCCAGGAGGGCCGTAGGGACGCGGCCCCCCGCCGCCGTCGACGGAAGCGAGTCGGATCTTGAACTTCCTCACCATCGGTCACCGCGGAGTCATGGGTGTCGAACCCGAGAACACCCTCCGGTCCTTCGTCGCCGCCCAGGAAGCGGGCCTCGACGTCATCGAACTCGATCTGCATCTGAGCAAGGACGGCACGCTCGTCGTCATGCACGACACGGAGGTGGACCGCACCACGGACGGCACGGGCGCGATCGCCGACAAGACCCTCGCCGAGCTGCGCGCCCTGGACGCCGGGCGGGGCGAGCGGATTCCCGTCTTCGAGGAGGTGCTCGACGCCGTCCGGGCGCCTCTGCAGGCCGAGATCAAGGACGTCCGGGCGGCCCGGGCACTGGCCGAGGTGATGAACGGGCGGGACCTGGCCGACCGGGTCGAGGTGTCCTCGTTCCACGACGAGGCGATCGCGGAGACCGCCCGCCTGGTGCCCGGGGTGCGTACGGCGCTCATCGCCAGCCGCTACGGCACCGACATCGTGGACCGGGCGGTCGGGGCCGGGGCCTCGACCGTCTGTCTCAACATCCGCCGGCTCACCCTGGAGATCGTGGAGCGGGCGCGGAAGGCCGAGCTGAGGATCGTCGGCTGGGTGGTGAACACCCAGGACCACCTCAGACTGGTACGGGCCCTGGGACTCGACGGCGCCACCACCGACTACCCGGAGATCAAGCGCACCGGCCGCTTCACGGCGTGAGCCGTCAGACCAGTTCCTTCACCAGCAGCTCGAACCGCAGGTCGTCACGGAGCGGAACGCCGAAGCGCTCGTCGCCGTACGGGAAGGGCGTCATCCGTCCCGTACGGCGGTAGCCGCGCCGCTCGTACCAGGCGATCAGGTCCTCCCGCACGGAGATCACCGTCATGTGCATCTCGCTCACGCCCCAGGTCTCGCGGGCCTGGCGTTCCGCCTCCGCGATGATCGTCCTGCCGAGTCCGGCGCCCTGGAGGGCGGGGCTGACCGCGAACATCCCGAAGTAGGCGTGCGCGCCGCGGTGTTCCAGCTGGCAGCAGGCGACCACGCGGCCGCCGCGCTCCACCGTGAGCAGCCGGCTGTCCGGCGACTTGATGACCTCCAGCACGCCCTCCGGGTCGGTCCGCCGCCCCTGGAGGATGTCCGCCTCGGTGGTCCACCCGGTCCGGCTGGACTCGCCCCGGTACGCCGACTCGATCAGCGCGACGAGGGCGTCCACATCGGCGTCGGTCGCGTCGCGGAAGGTCAGTGCGGTGTCGGTGGCGGATTCCATGGGCACGTCTCCGGTTCTCCTGGGCGCCTTCCGGCGTGGCTCGGGCGGGAACGAGACTAACCCGGCCACTACGCTCGGCCGCATGGTGCATGTACTGAGCAGCCGTGTCCTGCTCCGCCCCACCGACCCCGACCGCTCCCGCGCCTTCTACGGGGAACGGCTGGGCCTCGCCGTTCACCGCGAGTTCGGCACCGGCCCGGAACGCGGCACCGTCTACTTCCTCGGCGGGGGTTTCCTGGAACTCTCGGGCCGCGCGGGTCCCTCCGCGGCGGCGTCCCCGGACGTACGGCTGTGGCTCCAGGTCGAGGACGTCGCTGTGGCGCACGAGGAACTGGCGGCCGAGGGCGTCGGCATCGTCCGTCCCCCGGTGCGGGAGCCGTGGGGCCTGATCGAGATGTGGATCGCGGACCCGGACGGCACACCGATCGTGCTGGTCGAGATCCCGGCCGAGCACCCACTGCGGTACCGGCCGGGCATCTAGCGAGCGTGTTCCCGGTCCCCGGCCGGTTCCGCGCCGGACGGCCCGGGCCGGGGACCACCGGACCGGAGTCCGTCCGACGGTTCTGCACGCGGTTGTTCGACGGCGCGGACCTCGACGGCATGGCGACCATGGACGGCGGGTTCCCGCACGAGGTGCCCGCGCACTGGCTGCCGTACTTCGCCGTGGAGGACGTGGACGACGCCGCGGTGACGACCACGACGGTGGAGGGCACGGTGCCGATGGAGCCCGTCCCGCATCCGGAGGGCCCGCGCATCGCGGTGTTCCGTGACCCGCGGGGGGATGTTCGGCGGGCGGCGGACGGGAGGTGAGCGGAGGACGGGCCCGCGGCTGTCACGCCCGCAGCGCGCCCAGGCGTCCTTCCAGCTGACCGAGCAGTTCGCCGAGCAGGGCGGCGAGCTCGCCGAGTTCCGGGCCGTCCAGACCGGACAGTACGGCGGTCTCGTAGGCGAGCTGCGCGGGCAGGATGCCGTCGACCAGGTCGCGTCCGGAGTCGGTGAGGCGGACGTGGGCGACCCGGCGGTCGCGGGTGTCGCCGCGGCGTTCCACCAGTCCGCGTTCGGTGAGCTGCTTGAGGCGTTTGGTGACGGCGGCGCCCGAGGAGAAGGTCTCGCGGGCCAGCTCGCTGGGCGTCAGCTCGTGGCCGGTGCGGCGCAGCGCGCCCAGCAGGTCGAACTCCGGGCGGGTCAGGCCGGCGCGACGCAGCGGGGCGTCCTCCGCCTGCTGGAGGAGGGCGGCGCAGCGGTTGATGCGGCCGATGACCTCCATGGGGCCGGTGTCGAGGCCGGGGTGGACGGCCCGCCACTGCCGGACGACTGCGGCGACGGTGTCGCCCCGCGAGCGGCCGGGGGTCTCCCCGTCGACCGTCGTCGGTCCCTCGCCGCCGGCCGCCGCTGGTCCTTCGGTCGCCGTCATGGCCGTACGTCCTCCGTGTTCGTGCCCGTGCCGGGGTCCGGGAGCAGCCCCTGGCGTCGTACCGTCGCCGCGAGCGTACGGTGTCCCGACTGCTCGGCGAGCACGACCCGCTCCTGGGCCGGTGCGCGCTGCCACCACTCGCCGGCCGCGGCGTCGGCGCCGGCCCTCAGGTCGACCAGGGCGGCGGCGAGGTCGCGGCGGGCGGCGTCCAGGGCGGCGGGGGCGGGCCGGGGCCCGGCCAGGAGGCGCGCGGCGTGTTCGCGTGCGTGATCGGCCGTGGTGAGCGCCCGCTCCACGCGGTCGCCCGCCCGCCGGTTGGTGACGGCCACGGCGGCGGCGAAGCCGACCAGAGCGCCGACGAGGGTGTCCACCGCGCGTTCGGTGATCAGGTCACCGGGTCGCTGGTAGCCGGCGAACTCGGTGACGAGCAGCGCGAGCGGGGTCACGCAGATGGTGCCGAGCCAGTAGTTGCGGCCGATGAGCGCCTCGGCGCCGAAGTTGAACAGCAGGCAGCAGAGCACGAGGGCGAGCGGGCCGAGGTGGGCGACGGGGACGACGGCGGCGAAGAGCAGCACGCCGGCGAGGTTGCCGACGACGCGCTGGACGGCCCGGCTCCAGGTGAGGGTGACGTTGGCCTGGTAGAGCGAGGCCGCGGTGACCAGGGCCCAGTAGGGGCGGCCGATTCCGAGGGCGAGGGAGGCGTACCCGGCGAGCGCGCAGCCGAGGGCGGTGCGGACGGCGATCGGGGTGAGCGGGCCGAGCCCGGTCCACAGGGGGCGGGGCGGGGTGGCGCGCTCGGCGGCCGCCCCGAGGAGTTCGGCGGCGTCCGCGCGGGGGTCGTCGGTGCGCGGGACGGCACCGGTGCCGCGCAGTGCGCCGGCCCAGGCGCGCAGGCGTACGGGGTCGGCGTCGGCGGGCGCGACGAGCGCGACTTCCGCGCGGACGACGAGCCGTTCGAGGGCGCGGCGGGTGGCGGAGGGCCGGTTGCCGGTGGAGAGCAGGGACTGCCAGGCGGCCTGTACGGCGGCGTAGGCGGCGGCGCGGGCCCCGGTGTGACCGTCGCCGGTGCCGCCGGTCCCGGCGTACGCGGCGGCGGCGTTCAGCGCCTGGGCGGTGGCGCGGCGTTCGGGGCCGTGCGGCCGGAGCGGCGCGGGCGCCATGCCCACCAGATAGGCCCAGACACCGGCCGCGGCGGCGAGGGCGAGGTGGCCGGGGACCTGTCCGAAGGTCTGGGGCACGAACAGCGAGGCGGAGCTGACGAAGGTGAGGATCACATGGCCGGGCGGGCCGACGCGGGTGGCGTCGCACAGCGCCTTCTGCACGGCGGCCAGGACGGCGCCGACGGTGACCAGGACCACGGCGTTCCCGGTGAGGGAGGCGGCGACCAGGGACACGGCGAGGCCGCCGAGCATGCCGAGCACCACCCACGCCAGCACCCTGGCCCGGGCGGCGTACGGGCGGTTGTGGGCGTAGAGGGCGCACAGCGACCCCGCCATGGTGTACATCGCGAGGTCGAGCCGGCCCAGGGCCACCAGGAGCAGGCTGGGCGGTGCGACCGCGGCGACCACGCTGAGGGCCGGCTTGAACCAGATGTCGGAGGGCCGCCCGAGGCGCAGCGCGGCGGCGAGCGGGAGGCGCAGGGCCGTCTGCGGGGCGGTGGGGGTGGGGGTCGCACTGCTCATGAAGCATAAGGTTAGCAGGTATTTTACTTGTGAATCACATGCGCCGGCCTGCCACGCTCCCCCGGACGCTCCCCCCGCACTCCCGTGCGCTCGGGTGTCCCCCACCGGGACCGGGCATGCCATGACCGACCGTCGAACGGGCCGAGGGGGAGGTTCGGGTGCACGGACCGACGTCGTCCGGCTGGCTGCTGGTCGCGCTCTGCGCGGCGACCGGCGCCTACTGCCTGCTGCGCATGCGCAGCCATGTGGCGGAGCAGCGCCGCGCCGCAGGCGGCGAGGCGCTCATGGGCTTCGGCATGGCCGTGATGGCCGTGCCCGCGGCGGTGTTCACCCCGCCGGCGTGGGCCTGGCCGGCCCTCGCGGTGGTGTTCGGCGCGGCCGGGCTGCACGCGCTGTGGGCGGCCCGTACCGGCGCGCGCCATCTGCACCATCTGGTGGGCGCCGGGGCGATGGTCCACATGGCGGTGGCCATGGCCGCCTCCACCGGGCAGGGACAGGGGCACGGGCATGGCGGCCCGGGCACACCCCTGCTGACCGGGGCCCTGCTGCTCTACTTCGTGGCGTACGTGCTCGCCACCGGCGTACGGCTGGTGCCGGTGGCCGGCGTGGCGGGGGACGGCCGGGATGCCGGCTGGGGCGACCGGCCGGAGCTGGCGCGGGCCTGCCGGCTGTCCATGGGGATCGCGATGGTGGCGATGCTGCTGACGATATGAGGCGGGGCGCACGGTGCGGCGGCGACCGCGCGGGACCGTTGCCTGCGTCACTTCGGTCCGTCCGTCGGTGTCCTCGGGCGGCCCGCGCTCATAGGCTGCACGCATGATCCTCCCCGCGGTCCTGCTGCTGCTCGGCGTCCTGACCGCTGTCATGGGTCCCCGACTGCTCGCCCGGGCCGACTGGCCGGACCGTGAACCGGTGGTGGCGCTGTGGGCGTGGCAGTGCGTGATCGCGGCGGTGCTGCTGTGCTGCGCGCTGTCGATGACGTTCAGCGCGGCGGCCGCCTGGCGGGCGGTGGGCGGCCGCGTGTTCGCCACCGCGCCCCGTGCGGTCGTGGAGGCGTACGCGCTCGGTACGGCCGGGCTCTGGGCGCAGACCACCGCGGTGGCGCTGGCGTGCGGCGGGCTGTGGAGCGCGGCGATGCTGGTCCGTGAGGTCGTACGGGCCCGCGCCCGGCGTCGGACGCGGCGGACCCAACTGCGGGTGCGGGCCCCGCTGCTGCCCGGGGAGGAGCCGGGTCAGGACCGGCTCGTGGTCCTGGAGGGCGAATGGCCCGACGCCTGGTGGTTGCCCGGCACCCCGCCCCAACTGGTCGTCACCACGGCCGCGTTGCGCCGGCTGAAGGGCAGGCAGCTGGACGCCGTCCTCGCCCACGAGCGGGGACACGCGCAGGCCCGGCACGACTGGCTGCTGAACTGTTCCTCCGCGCTGGCGGGCGGTTTCCCGCAGGTGCCGGTGTTCGCGGCGTTCCGCGACGAGATGCACCGGCTGGTCGAACTCTCCGCCGACGACACGGCGTCCCGCCGGTTCGGCCGGCTGACCACGGCTCTCGCGCTGGTGGAACTCAACGAGCACCGGGGCGTGTTCGGCCCCTCTCCGGCTCCGCAGGCCCATGTTCCGGCCCGGGTCCGCCGGCTGCTCACTCCCCCGGACCGGCTCACCGCGGGGCGCCGGCTGCGGCTCACGGCGGTGGCGTCGCTGGTTCCGGTGTTCCCGGTGCTGGTGGCGTTCGTGCCGGGGCTGCGGGCACTCGGCTAGGGGGTGTCGTTTGGATCAGGCCGGCTTCGGGCGACGGCACCTCACAGCCGAGCCGGGCGGGGTCCGGTGCGTGCGGCCGCAAGGCGGAGGAGGGAGTCGACGCGGAGCGTCGAGGACCGACGACAACGCCGCAGAAGTGCGTGCCGGACCCCGCGACCCCGGCAAGATCCAAACGACATCTCCCAGGCCCTGTCGTCACATTCCCGCCTGCCCCGCGACACCGTGCACACCCTCTCGCCGCAGCGCCCGCCCTCCGGACGGACGGCGGGAATTCGACGACAGGACCTGACCCGGTGCGTCGGGACACGCCAGGACGGCACCCGGCGTGGGCCGAAGGCCCGAAGAGGGTCGACACGACCCGAAGTGGGCCGGACGCGTGCACGGGAACGGACAGGCGCGGAGAAGGCGGGCGCGAGGGCACTAGGACGGGAGGGCACGGGGACCGGAGGGCACGGGGACGGCACAAGGACGGGACGGCACGGGCACAGCTCGGAGAGGGCCGGACGCCCCCGAGGTACGGGCAAGCCCTGGAAGGGCAGGCGAAAGTCCCGAAAGGGGCTGACACGGGCCGGAAGGGCCCGGCGGGGAAGGGGGTACTGGCCCCGGACGCCGGCGTTCGGGGAGGATCGCCTCATGCACACCCCCCACACCGAATCCCCGCCCAGGCCACCCGGGCACGGCCCGACCACCCTGTCCACCGGAGTGCTCGCGCTGTGCTCGGCGCTGCTGCTGACGCTGGTCGGCATCGAGTGGCGCCCACTGCTCGACCTGGACGCCGACATCGCCCGCACCACCCACCGCTGGGCCGTGGAGGAGCCGGGGCTGACGCAGACGTCCCGCATCCTGACGGACTGGGTCTGGGACCCCTGGACGATGCGGGTGCTGTGCGGTGTGGCGGCGGCACTGCTGGCCTGGCGGTACGCGGCCCCGTGGTCGGCGCTCTGGCTGGTGCTCACGGTCGCCGTCGGAACGGCGGTGCAGCAGGGGCTGAAGGCCGCGCTGGACCGCGCCCGCCCCGTCTGGCCCGATCCGGTGGACTCCGCGCACTACGCGGCGTTCCCGTCGGGGCACGCCATGACCGCGACGGTCGTCTGCGGCCTGCTGCTGTGGCTGCTGCGCCGTCACGGGGTGGGCCGCGTCCTGTGGCGCACGGCGCTGGTCCTGGCGGTGCTCTCGGTGACCGGCGTCGGCCTCACCCGGGTCTGGCTCGGCGTCCACTGGCCCACGGACGTCCTGGGCGGCTGGCTGATCGGCGCCCTGGTGGTGGCGGCGGCCGTGGCGATCCACCGGCGGCGGTGTCCGGCGCGCCGGTGAGTCCGGACGCCCCGTTGGCGGCCCGAGGCTGCTTTCACCACGAACGAGACCGTTCACCTCGGACGATCCCCCGCGTCGCCCGAGGTGAACGGCAACCCGGAAAGGCCCACCAAGGGGCCTCACCGGATGCGCTGAGTATAGTTGGCTGGCAGCCAGTCAACGCAGGAGTCCAGCATGTCCCCGCGCAGCGCCCTGGTCAATGAAGAGTTGCGGAGGCGTTCGAAGGAACGGCTCCTGCACGCCGCCGTGGAGTTGGTCGACGAGCACGGGTACGAGGCGACGACGCTGGGCGACATCGCCGATCGGGCGGGCTCCGCGCGGGGTCTGGTGTCGTACTACTTCCCGGGAAAGCGCCAGCTCGTGCAGTCCGCCGTGCACCGGCTGATGCACCGCACCCTGGAGGAGGCCCTGGAGCGGGAGCCGCACGCCGAGGACGGCCGGGAGCGGATGGCACGGGCCATCGACGCGATCCTGGGCCTGGCGCGGGACCGGCCGGTCCTGATGCGCCAGCACATGGCCGGACTGCTGCAGGCCGAGGGTTTCCTGCCCTGCCCCGAGCAGCGGCGGCTGGCCGAGCTGCTGGGCGACACCGTGGTCCGGCACGGCTCCCACGACGTCGACGCCGACTATCCGATGCTGCGCGCCCTGCTGATGGGTGCCGTGTACGCGGCCCTGATGCCGGGCGCGCCCATGCCGGTCCCGGTGCTGCGCGCGGAGCTGTTCAAGCGCTACCGGCTCGACTGGGAGATGGGCGTCCCGCCGGACACCGAGGTGCCCGGCGGGACGTGCGGGAAGGACCGGACGGACATGGCCCGGTTCTTCGCGACGGAGCCGGACGCTCAGTCGAAGTAGTCCGGCTGGGTCTGCACGTTGAGCTCACGCAGGTGGACCCGGCGTGCCGGGTCCGTGCGCCGGTCGTCGATCTTCAGGACGTCGAAGCCCTTGGCGATGTCGTTCGAGTAGATGTAGCCGTTGTAGTAGTACGCCGACCAGGAGCCGCCGGTGACGAGCTGGTCCGTGCTCAGCGGACCGCGCTCGAAGTAGGCGATCTCCTTCGGCTTCGAGGAGTTGGTGAAGTCCCAGACGGAGACGCCGCCCTGGTACCAGGCCTGGACCATCAGGTCCTTGCCCTTGACCGGGATCAGCGAACCGTTGTGGGCCACGCAGTTCTCGGTGTCCGCCTGGTGGCGCGGGATCTTGAAGTAGCTGCGGAAGACCAGCTTCTGCCGGTCGCCCTTGCCGACGATGTCGTAGATGCCGTCCGCGCCGCGGTTCGGGCCGATCTCCGCGTTGCAGGTGGCCCCGCCACCGCCGCCCAGCTCGTCGGTGAAGACGACCTTGTTCGCCTTCTGGTTGAAGGTCGCCGAGTGCCAGAACGCGAAGTTGACGTTGTCCTGCACCCGGTCGATCACCTTGGGCCGCTCGGGGTCCTTGATGGAGAACAGGATGCCGTCGCCCATGCAGGCACCGGCCGCCAGGTCCTTCGACGGCAGCACGGTGATGTCGTGGCAGCCGGTGGTCTTGGAGACACCCGGGTTGGCGGGCCCGCCGGGGTTGCCGCCGCCGTCCGGGCCCTCACCCGGGAACAGCACCGGGAAGCCGACCAGCGCCGCCTTGTGCGGTGCCTTGCGCGGCACCTTGATCACCGAGATGCCGTCGTGCGGCGGCTGGCAGTCGGGGTAGGCCGCGTTCGGCGAGTACGACGAGACGTAGACGTAGACGTTCTTGCGCTCGGGCACCAGCGTGTGGGTGTGCGAGCCGCAGGCGGTCTCGACGGCGGCGACATAGCGCGGGTTCCGCTTGTCGCTGATGTCGAAGACCTTCATGCCCTCCCACGAGGACTTCTCGGTCGCCGGCTGCGTGGTGCTGTTGCAACTGCTGTCGCTGCGCGAGGAGTCGGTGGACAGGAACAGCAGGTCGCCGGAGACGGAGATGTCGTTCTGCGAGCCGGGGCACAGCACCTGGGCCACCGTCTTCGGCGCCTTCGGGTTGCTGATGTCGAAGATGCGGAAGCCGTCGTAGTTGCCGGCGAAGGCGTACCGGCCCTGGAAGGCCAGGTCCGAGTTGGTGCCGGGCAGCGCGTCCTTGGGGATGTGGGCCACGTGCCGGATGTTGTCGGAGTGGACGATCTCGTCCTGGCCGGGTATCTCGCCGCTCCGGATGGCCTCGCGCGCCTCGGCCTGGTCGCTGCGCGAGACCTTCTTCTCCGCGGCCGGCGAGTCCCCGGGGTCGGGGATCGCCGCGGCCGGTGCGGCGGTGAGCAGCGCGGCCAGCAGTCCACCGGCTGCCGCGGCAACTCCCAGGCGTCTGCGCCGGGTTCGGGAAACGCTCAACAGGATCACTGTTTTCCTCCCTGGTTCCGTTCACCTCGGAACGGTTTTCGCACCGGCAGTATCGTCGTCGACATGCACATACCAACAGAGGGCAACACACTTGCAATGAAGTTTTTTGATCACTGTCGCGCGGAAGCGTGCTAGGACGGTCGTCGACACTCACGAGGTGTCTTGCAACCTGCCTGCCACAGGAGGTCCTTGTGCACTACCGCCGTGCGTCACGCGTGTCCGTCGCCGCGGCCGGGCTGACCGCTCTGGCCGTACTCGGGCTCGTGGGCTGCGACTCCGGCACCGACGAGACCAGGTCGGCCGCCGGGAGCGGGCCTTCGGTCATCGCGCCGGGTGAGCCCGGGGAGGCCAACCGAACCCTGTCGGCCGAGGAGGCCCAACGGCAGCGTGCGGAGGACGACTCCCCCAACTCCGCGGACGTGTCCTTCGCGCGGATGATGATCCAGCACCACGCGCAGGCCCTGGAGATGACCGAACTGGTGCCGGACCGCGCCGAGTCCTCGAAGATCGTCAAGCTGGCCGAGCGCATCGCCGCCGCGCAGCAGCCGGAGATCAGGGCGATGAAGGGCTGGCTGAAGAGCCACGACAAGGCGGAACGGGACGACGGGCACGGGCACGACCACGCCACGATGCCCGGGATGGCCACGCAGGCCCAGCTGAAGCAGTTGCGCTCGGCCGACGGCGAGGCCTTCGACCAGCTCTTCCTCACTCTGATGATCACGCATCACCAGGGGGCGATCACCATGTCCACCGAGCTGAAGGGGCAGGGCAACAACATCCGGATGGAGGAGATGGCGGACGACGTGGTGGCCCAGCAGACCAGCGAGATCAGCCGGATGCGCGACCTGATGTGACGATGCGCGACACGCGGTGACGGCAGCCGGCGCCCGGCCGGGCGGCTCAGCGCCGGGCGTGCCGTGAGGGCAGCAGTCCCGCGTCGCGCGTCCGGCCGATGAGCCTGAGCGCACCGCGCCGGCTGTACCCGGTCTCGTTCATCACGGCGAGGACCGGATCGGCTCCCCGCTCCTGTGCCGCGCGGTACGCCCGTGCCACGAGACCGTGCTCCTCCGGCCCCCTCGACCGGGCAGGCCGCTCCCGGTGCGCGCCCGTACCGGCCTCGCCCCCGGGGTCCGGTCCGGTCTCGGCGCCGCAGGCCCGGGCCAGCGGCCCCTCGATCCAGTCGGCGAACAGGGCGAGGTCCTCCAGGGCCAGCGCGGGCCGGGCCCGTACGTCCTCGACGCAGACCCACCCCTCGCACACCGTCGCCAGCGCGTCGATGCGGGCCCCGTCGCCGAAGGCCAGCCGCACGTGGAGCCACCGCGTCGCCCGCTCCCCCTCCCGCACCTCCCACGCGGGCCACACGGACATCGCACCCTCCGCCGGAGAGCGATCGGAAAGTTGAAGAAAAGATGCCTCAAGCACGCACGTAACGTAACCGCGTGATCAGTTTCCCTCCGTAGAACACGCACCCCGAGCGGCGGACGGCACCCTGTCAGCGGAGCGCGGACGGTGCCATGCTGGAGACACCAGCGATCTCCCGTCGATCCCCCGGGTGAGGAGTTCCGCCGTGCTGCGTGTCGCCGTCATCGGTTCCGGGCCGAGCGGGTGCTACACCGCCCAGAGCCTCGTCCAGCAGGACGCCCGGGTGCGCGTGGACGTCCTGGACCGGCTGCCGTGTCCGTACGGGCTGGTCCGCTACGGCGTGGCGCCGGACCACGAGAAGATCAAGTCCCTGCAGAACACCCTCCGCACGGTCCTGGAGCACGAGCGCGTGCGCTTTCTCGGCGGGGTGCCGGTCGGGCCGGGCGGGGTGCCGGTCGCGCGGCTGCGGGAGCTGTACCACGCGGTGGTGTACTGCGTGGGCGCCGCCACGGACCGGCGGCTGGGCATCCCGGGCGAGGAGCTGCCGGGCAGCTGGTCGGCGACGGAGTTCGTGTCCTGGTACAGCGCGCATCCGGACGCCGTCGACGACGGTTTCCTGCGCGGGGTGCGGTCGGCGGTGGTCATCGGGGTGGGGAACGTCGCCGTGGACGTGACGCGCATGCTGGCCCGGGGGGCGGCGGAGCTCAGCCCGACCGACATGCCGCACGCGGCCCTGACCGCACTCGCGGCGAGCCGGGTGGACCGCATCCACATGGTGGGCCGGCGCGGCCCGTCCCAGGCCCGCTTCACCACCAAGGAGCTGCGCGAGCTGGGAACCCTGCCGGACACCGGACTCGTCGTGGACCCGGCCGAGGCCGCGCAGGACCCGGCGTACACGGACCCGTCCGCGCTGCCCGCCCCGCAGCGCCGCAACGTCGAGGTGCTGCGCGGCTGGGCCGGGACGCCGGTGCCGGGCGCCCGGCGGTTGATCCGGCTGCGCTTCTTCCTCCGCCCGGCCGAGCTGATCGCCCGGGAGGGCAGGGTGGGCGCGGTGCGTTTCGAGCGGACGGTGCCGGACGGACGCGGTGGCGTCACGGGCACGGGGCGGTTCGAGGACGTCGAGGCGCAGTTGGTGCTGCGCTCGGTGGGGTATCGCGGGGCGCCACTGGAGGGGCTGCCGTTCGACGCGGCCGGCGGCACGGTGCCGCATCTCGCCGGGCGGGTGCTGCGGGAGGGCACGGTCGCTCCGGGCGAGTACGTGGCGGGCTGGATCAAGCGGGGCCCGACGGGCGTCATCGGCACGAACCGGTCCTGCGCGAAGGAGACGGTGGCCTCCCTGCTGCTGGACGCGCCCTTCCTCACGGACCGCGACCTGCCCGGCGACCCGTCGGCGGCACTGCGGGCCGAGGGCGTCGAACCGGTCGTGTGGACGGGCTGGCAGGCGATCGAGCACGCCGAGGCGGAACTGGGCGCCTCCCTGGGCCGGAGCGTCGTCAAACTCCCCGACTGGGAATCCCTGCTCGCGGCAGCCCGCACAGCCGGCCCGTGAGCGCCTTCGGACGGCCGGACCCCGGGAATCTCCCCCGAGCCCGGCGACGAGCGGTGGGAACAGGGGTCACCGGCCCGGCAGGGCTGCCGGAGCGCGGACTCCGCCCGCTGAACCCCGCCCGCTGACAGGCGCCGCCGGGCCGGGTGCGCCCGGCACGGCCGGGGCCCCGCGGGTCACCGCGCGTGGCGGCGGTCGGCCTGGTGGTTGGCCGCGGCGAGGAGGCAGTCGAGGAGGCCCGGGAAGAGGTCCTCCAGGTCGGCCCGGCGCAGGCCGTTCATCTTGGCGGTGCCCTCGTAGATCTGCCGGATCACGCCGCTCTCGCGCAGCACCCGGAAGTGGTGCGTGGTGGTGGACTTGGTGACCGGCAGGTCGAACTGCGAGCAGGTCAGCTCGACGTCCTTGTCGGCGAGTTCGCGGACGATGCACAGCCGCACGGGGTCGGAGAGCGCGTGCAGCACGCCCTCCAGCCGGATCTCCTCGCGGGCCGGATGCGGCAGATCACGGCTGCTGGGTGCGGGGACGGCGGTCGTCACGGCGGCTCCACGTTCGGTCCGGGAACCCCCATTGTACGAGAAGCATCGTAGTTTGACACTTCCCGTATTACGATGCTTATCGTACGAGCCGCACCCTCCCGCCGATCCCCGCCGAATGGAGCCCATCGTGAGCACGCTGTTCCAGCCGTACACCCTGCGCGACGTGACCATTCCCAACCGGGTGTGGATGCCTCCGATGTGCCAGTACTCGGCCGCACCCGAAGGACCCGGGGCCGGTGCGCCCGGCGACTGGCACTTCGCGCACTACGCGGCCCGCGCGGCCGGCGGCACGGGACTGATCGTCGTGGAGGCCACCGCCGTGTCGCCGGAGGGCCGGATCTCGCCGTACGACCTCGGCATCTGGAACGACACCCAGGTGGAGGCGTTCCGCCGGATCACCCGTTTCCTCGCGTCGCAGGGCACCGTCCCCGCCGTCCAGCTCGCGCACGCCGGACGCAAGGCGTCGACCGACCGGCCCTGGAAGGGCGGCGCGCCGGTCGGGCCGGACGCTCACGGCTGGCGGCCGGTGGCTCCGAGCGCGGTCGCCTTCGACGAGCGGCACCCGGTGCCGGACCAGCTGTCCGTCGAGCAGATCCGTGACGTCGTCGAACAGTTCCGCGCCGCCGCGCGCCGCGCGCTCGCCGCCGGGTTCGAGATCGCCGAGATCCACGGCGCCCACGGCTATCTGATCAACGAGTTCCTGTCCCCGCACTCCAACCACCGCACCGACGCCTACGGCGGCTCGTACGGGAACCGAACGCGGTTCGCGCTCGAGGTGGTCGACGCCGTGCGCGAGGAGTGGCCGGACGACAAGCCGCTGTTCTTCCGGATCTCGGCCACGGAATGGCTGGAGGAGTCCGGCTGGACCCCGGACGACACCGTCCGCTTCGCCTCCGAACTGCATGCCCACGGCATCGACCTGCTGGACGTCTCCACCGGTGGCAACGCCTCCGCCGTACGCATCCCGGCCGGGCCCGGCTACCAGGTCCCCTTCGCCGCGCGGGTGCGGAACGAGACGCCGATGCCGGTCGCCGCGGTGGGGCTGATCACCGGCGCCGAGCAGGCGGAGAAGATCCTGGCCAACGGCGAGGCGGACGCGGTGCTCCTCGGCCGCGAGCTGCTCCGCAACCCGTCGTGGGCCCGGCACGCGGCTCGTGAACTGGGCGGCGAGGTCCACGTGCCGGACCAGTACCACCGCTCGGTCTGAGCCCGTCCGCCACCGCGCCGGGGGGGGGGGGGGGGGGGGGGGCCCCCCCCCCCCCCCCCCCCCCCCCCCCCCGGGCCCGGCGGCGGAGGCCCCACCCCGCCCGGCCGACCCCCCCGCCCCCCCCCCCACCGCGCAC